>JAGBXB010000018.1 GCA_017629515.1 Lentisphaeria bacterium
AATACCCTTGTGCCGGACAGCAGTATAAGCAAATACTACCGTTACAACCGTAAAGGCACATGGAAGTTTGAAGACAGGAAAAATCTTGTCCCCAAATTCTGGACAGTAAGTGCCGGAAGCGTGGGAATGACAAAATGGGATGAAAAAAATCCCTCCAACAGCTATATCCGGATGGAAAAAGGGTATATCACCCAGTACTTTGTCTCTGCTGACAAAGGAAAACTGAAAATCTCTTTCCGGGCAAAAGGAAAAGGGAAAGTCACACTCTGGACAAGCAGTTTCAAAAACAAACAGGAAAAAGGAGCAAGAGGATATATCCAGCTGAAACAAACAGGAAAACACAAAGTTTTCACTCTGACTGATAAATGGCAGAATTTCTCCATGGAAACAGTGAAAGCAGGTTTCCCCACAGAACGGGTTGCCATCCGTTTTACTGTTCAGAAAAACAGTGTTCTTGATCTGGATGATGTGTATGTGACCCCCATGCCGGAATAAGAATTTATCATTATCCCCCACTGGCTGCCGCAAATCTTTTCTTTGCAGCAGCCTTTTTTGATTTTACGGAAGAAAATGCACAATAGTACAAAAATTTATCAGAATAATACAAAAGAAGCATCTTGCTTTTTCCGGAATAAAGAGTACATTGCCATTATGCATTAAACAAGAAAAACAACAGAAAGAAGAGAAAGGAAAATTATGAAAACAAAAATGATCCTGACGGCTCTTTTCCTTTGTGCCGCACTCGCCATTCCGGTACAGGCAAAAGAGATTTTTTCCACCTCCTTTTCCGGAGGAATGGGGAAAATTTCCGGTAAAGAGGTAAAAGAAACTCCTACACCATTCGGAAAGGGGATGTTTTTCCCCGGTGCAATAGATTCCAATCTTTTATTTACCCCCCCGACCGGAGAAAGCAATCAGGAATTTTCCATTTCCCTCTGGTTCAAAGTAGATAGTTTCCCCTCTAAAACTGCTCCCGGGAACAAGCGGGGTTATACTCTTTTCTGCCGTAACTGGGATGTAAGAATAATTCTGATGCCGGTGGGCAAAATAGATACCCAGATAACTGTGGGTCAGGATTATTTTACTTTAAGCGGCGGCAAAATCATGCCCGGAGAGTGGAACAATATTCTTTATACATACAGCGTCCCCAAAAAGGAATATGCGCTTTATGTGAATGGAGTGCTTGTCAATTCCAGAAAAATGACCTATAAAAAAGTCTCCCCCAAACCCTATTCCACCAAATATCCCTATATGTTCGGTTCGCTTCCCGGTTACTGGCCCCTGAAAGGGATTCTGGGGAAAGCGGCAATTTATGATCATATCCTTTCTGAAAAAGAACTTCTTTCCACAGAAAAAGAGAATATCCGGCAAATCCTTCTTGACTTGAAAAAGAGAGGGGAAAAAGAAAAAAACAATGCTTCTTTCCTGAAAAAACTCGATTCCACCTTAAACGGGAAAGATTTTACCGCCGGGATCTGGATCACTCTTGCTAAAGAATATCAGGTTCTGAAAGCAAAAAACCTTCTTGCGGCAAAAGGAACGCTTCATAATGAATTTCTTTATTACGCAGTGGTAGACCCCATGGGCAGAACCACTTATCTGCCGGACAGTCCTTTGCCGGAAGACGCCATCAATGATAAAATCAGAACGGTTGCGGCAAAAGATGAATTTGAACCGGCCTCCTTTGTGGTAAGTCCCCTGAAAGATGTGAAAGATTTTCTCCCTGTCATGGGGGAACTGAAAACAAAGGACGGGAAAGTATTCCCCTCTTCGGATATTGATATACGCCTTGTGAAAGTTCTTGTTCAATCCGGCGGCGGAGCTATCAACCGTCACATCCGGGTATTGAAAGCTGTTGCGTTGCTCCATGATGACGCTCTTGTGAAAGTGGATACGGAAAAAATGGAAAATTATCTGCGTCTTTCTTTCCCGGACAGAACAGAATATCAGTGGATCAGCAAACAGGATTCCAGCAACCGTTTCCATGTATATATGTCCAGCAAAGCCAATCCCATCTATGACGCAAAAACTTTGCAGAAGCTGGATTTGAAAAAGGATAAAAAACAGCAGTACTGGATCACATTCCGTACAAGAAAAGATACTCTTCCCGGTTTGTATGAGGGGAAACTCTTTCTTACTTCCGGCGGTAAAAATATTCAGAGTATCCCTGTAAAGTTCCGTGTTCTGGATTTTGTTCTTCCCGAACCCAAAACCAATTATGATCCGGAAAAGACTTATTATACAGGCATTTACTACTGGGCACATGGTTCTGCTTCTCTCAAGGAAGATGGTTCTATCACCTCCTGCGGCAGAAACATGCAGCAAACCAGAGCGGATCTGAAAAATATGTATGAACACGGCATCCGTTACCCCTCTGTCGTTCAGGAACTTTTTGTTCCGGAAAAATGGAGTTGGAACGCTTACGGCAAACCGGAAAAAGGGGGAAAGATCTTCATCCCCGCCCAACACTTTGTTGATGCTACCAGACGCCGCATCGCATTATTGAAAGAATCCGGAATGTTCCTGGATCCTTTTTTCATCCATACAGGCGGAAATTTCGGTTACAGAGAGTTTTATAAAAAAGATGAGCACCAGAAGGATCTGAAAAGATTTATTGAAAAAAGCAATGCATTTCTGGGAAAAGAATTGGGACACACCAATATTCTCCATTACGGATTGGATGAAGCAAGCGGGAAAGCCCTTACCGGTCAGTTTGAAATATGGAAAGATATCCAGAAATTCGGGACAAAAACCTTTACCACAGCGGCAATCGGCTCTATTCCCCTTGTTGCCGGAAAAATCAAACTTCTGATCGCTTCCGGCGTTCCGGCAAAAAAATATTCCGAGCTCTGCCACAGCAAAGGAACTCTCATCTGGAACTATGCCAATCCCCAGGCAGGCACAAAGGATCAGCCATTCCCCTACCGTGCCAATTTCGGTTTCGGCTGTTATTCCGCCAATTACGACGGGATCGCCACCTACTCTTACAACACCACAGCATTGCATCCGTGGAACGATTTTGACAACAGAGTGGAACCGGATCTGGCATTTGTACTGCATACTGCCGACGGCATGGTGGATACCCCTTCCTGGGAGGGATACCGTGAGGGGATCGACGATGTACGGTATGCAACCATGCTTCGGCAGAAAATCATACAGTATAAAAATCATCCCGCGAAAGGGAAAACCGCCCTTTTGGCAGATAAATTCCTCAATCTTATCAATGTGCATGATCCGGAATTTGATCCTGCCTGGACCCGTTTGCAGATCATTGAATTTATTCTGAAACTTGTAAAGGAGTAAGTATTATGAAAAAGTTTCTTGTTTTGTCTACTCTCGTTTTCGCTCTTTCCCTTGCGGCGCAAAATCCCTCCTACATTGCCTCGTATTCTTCTCTTACACCTGTTATTGACGGGAAAATAGATGAGGAAGCATGGAGCAAGGCAAAATGGAGCAGTTCTTTCCGTACAAGAGTAAAAAATACCACGCCTGTTGCCCCCACGCTTTTCAAAGCACTTTACACGGAAGACGCTTTGTATTTTGCAGTGAAGTGTACGGAAAAAGAGATGGAAAAGATGAAAAAAGAGAATAATTATACAGAATTCTGGCTTTATGATGTCATTGAAATATTCCTTCTTCCCTTTGATAACGAAATGCAGCACTTTATATGCAGTGTTTCCGGCAGTATGAATGAAGAGATCCCTGTCCAGACTTCCACCCGTACCAAACGGCAGACCGCATGGGCGGCAAAAGCAGCAACGGGCAATGGCGAATGGTTTGTGGAGTTCTGTATTCCTCTTTACATGGTGGGAAAAGCCCCCACGGGAAGTAAAGCAATTTCCTTCCCCATCAATGTATGCCGCAATTCCTCTCCGGCAAAGGAACTTTCCTCCTGGTCTTTCCAGAAAGGGAGTTTCAAAGTCAAATCCGGCTTCGGTACATTGACACTGCTTCCCGCCCCTGCCGGAGCAAGAAACAAAATAGCAGAAAATCTCAAACGGCCTCACAGTATCTCTCTTGCAAAGAGATGGAAAGAGATCAAAGAAGATCCGGCATGGCAGTTTCTGCTTTCCCGGGAAAAAGATACGGTAAAAAAACTTGATACCCTTTGCGGAACATACGAAAGTATCAGAACAAATGCTTCAGATGTTTTCAAAATTCTTTCCGCATTGGAAATGAAAAGACAGGAAAGTATAAAAGCACATAAAAAAGCTGTGATGAAAATGCTTTTCCATGATTGAAAAAGTTTTCAGACATCTTTCTGAAAACAAAAGGTGTTTCCGCCCCGTTTTTCTCTTGCAAAGTAGAGGAAAACGGGGTAAATTATTTTAAAACAGAATATCAGAATTTTCACAACGGAGAAAAAATGAAGATCCATATTTTCGGCTGTCTTTCCGGCACAGAACCCATGCAGAATAAACACCATACCTCCTGGGCATTGGAGCTCCATGATACTCTTTATATGTTTGATGCCGGGGACAACTGCGGCCATACCGCCTTTCTCAAAGGATTGGATCTTACAAAGATCAGGGCATTATTTATCTCCCACCCTCACAGAGACCATATCGACGGGCTTTTCCACCTTACAGGCGTGATCTGCAAGGTATTGGAACTTGATCCCGCCCGCCCGCCGGTAACGCTTCCGGTTTATACCTCGGAAAAGAGACTTGTTCCGGCAATCAATACTCTTATCGACATCAATGGCAAACACCCTTATTTTACACTTTTACACAAAGATTTTTCAAAAGCGGGAATTATTTTTTCTGATGAAAATATGGAAATAACCGTTATCGGCACAAACCACATGGAAAAAGATGCCGATGGGGTATTCCGGTCATGGAGTTTCCGCATCAAAGCGGAGGGGAAAACCATTATCTATTCCGGGGATGTGAAAAGTCCGGATGAATTGGATATTTTCCTGAAAGATGGCTGTGATTATGTTCTTATGGAATCCGGTCATCATAATCCCCCGGAAGTATGCAAAAAATGGAAAGAAGCCGGTTATAAAATCGGCAATCTTCTTTTTCTGCATCATGGCAGACATTTCCTCCGGGATGAGGAAAAATGTTTTGCATTGTGTAAAGAAGTCCGTGGGGAAAATATCGCCTTTGCCTATGACGGGATGACTGTGGAAGTTTAAAGTACGGAGGGGTACGGAGAGGTACGGAGAAGTACGGAGAAGTACGGAGGAATTTGATCTTCCTCCGTATATATCCGTACTTTTAAAAAGCGTTATTCTTGATTACCACCTTTTCTCTATCCCCTCCAAAGCTATTTTTCTTGCTTCATCTATTGATATTCCAAAATGGCTTGCAGCTTTTTTGATGGCAATATCCCCATCGGGATTCCGCCATTCCCTGTCATCACACTCACGAATCCATATTGCAATATTTTTTCGTCTTGCTAAATCTGAATCTTCACTCGCTATGTTGTTATTTGCACTTCCACCACAATTTCCAAATAAGACAGCAATCACAATAATTATAAATAAACACCCACATCCACCTAATATACTTTCATTATTTTTATTTGTGGAGTTTTTTGTCTCTACAGTTTTCCTTTTAATTTCTACATCTTTCTTTGGTTGCGCCAAATCGTTGTCATTTAAATTTTGTAAATACTGATCGATATTCTGTTCAAATTGATATTTGACTTTATTATCTGAACTGTTTTGAAACATTTCATCAGAATTTTTTGTAGGTTGTGAAATATTTTTTCCACAATAACAGCAATGAACCTCTTCTATATTACTCTTAAATTTCAAATCAAAAGTTTTTTTGCAATAAGGACAATAAAAAAAATTTTCTTCCTTAACCAATTTTTCATCCTCATACACAATATCTTGGGCAACAATAATTTCATTTTTGCAAGAAGGGCAGACAGTAGCTTGTCCGATCCAACTTTCATCTGCTTCAAATTTTTGTCCGCAATGAGGACAACTAAAGGTAAAACTTGCCATAATCTGCTCCGGTGTTAATTTTCTTCCGTATATATCCGTACTTTTAAGAAGCGTTATTCTTGGTTACCACCTTTTTTCAATCTCTTCCAAAGTTATTTTTCTTGCTTCTTCCTATTTTTGATCATTCAAAAATCTGGTGATTTTCATCAGTACAAATTCTTAAAATATTTCTGATTACTCTATTGCCTGAAAATTATTAATAAACCATTTTTCACTTGATTTAGGTTTCATCACCTCAACAGAAAAGTGTATACGGCGAATACCTCCAAAACCATTTTGGCTATCCACATATGATTTTATGATGTAAACATCATCTCTGTGTTTGTTATCAATTTCTTCCGGAAAAAAAGGGAAATCGGCTGTCGCCGGAGAAACTAATCTTTGCCTCAC
Organism: Lentisphaeria bacterium; assembly: GCA_017629515.1. Taxonomy (GTDB): domain Bacteria; phylum Verrucomicrobiota; class Lentisphaeria; order Victivallales; family UBA1829; genus RGIG5327. The sequence goes on from JAGBXB010000018.1 coordinate 6,350, forward strand.
ATAATCCTGAGTAGCGCACCAAGCACTATATTTTACATAATACGGTTTAACCTGTTTCCATGCAAAACCAGAAAGCACTATCATTATCCATATGCCATGAACAATCTTAACTATTGGATTCTTTATCTTGTTTTTTGAGATTTTTTTCATTGTTTCAAAATTCTCGGGCGGCGTATCGTTGACTGAATTTCCGTCATTCAAATTTTCATTTGCAGGAGACTTTTTTTCTACATTCTCAAACACAATATCTTCAATCACAACAATTTCATTTTTACAAGTCGGACACTCCAGAGATTGTCCGATCCAACTTTCATCAGCTTCAAATTTTTGTCCGCAATGAGGACAACTAAAGGAAAAACTTGCCATAATCTGCTCCTGTGTTGAGTTTTTCAGGAATGCGGCAATAAAAAAAGCGCATTCCTTTCGCATACCACCTCACATGCCAACCACAGCACCACAGACCATACGCAAAAGTAATGCGCAGCATATCGCTGCACAAAACTTCTGTCCGGTCTGTGTATAGGGCATTACTTCGTAAGTGTGGTTGTTTTGTGAGGTGTGCCCAAAAATTTTATACGTTATTTTATTTTACAATATTTTTTGTTTATATCAATTCCTTTACTAATTTTCAGTTTCAAAACGGACACTGGAAAATTCCGTTTTTCAATCGTCTGTTACTTTAAACCTCAAAAATGATTTTTCAAGAACATATTTAGAAAAATTTTCACAGATATCCCATAAATTTCCAAAAAACAGGTATTTTTATCATATTTGAGCGTGAGAAAATTATTTTTAAAAAGGAATTTTGTCAGATTTCCATAAGCTGACCGTATGAATAAAATATCATAACAGAAGAATTAATAAGCCCCTCCGGGGCGCAGGAACCCAGCCCGGGGTTTCAACCCCGGGAAAGATTGCAAATAGAAAGTCAAGCCCCATCGGGGCGCAGGAAAAAAACGGTTGTATCATTTTTCTGCAAAATAAGTCCTTTCGGAACTTATCCTATACTTTTATTTTCTGTTTCAAGCAGAGTATCCTGATTGTTTTTTGATATATATGAAAAATTATGGGATATCTGTGAAAAAATTTTATAAAAAAACAAAAAAATGTTTCCTTTGCCTATGACGGCATGACCGTGGAAGTTTAAAATAAAAAACAGAAGCAGGGGAGAATGAACCACTCCAGCATACATTAAGTACAATAAGGCTTTGCAGCCCCGATTTAATTTTTATTCGGAGGTACTTCTGCCTGCTTCCTGATTATTACTTTAACTCAAAATTTGATTTTTTCAAGTTGGAAATGTGTTTTTTTATAAAAATACCTTTTTCTCACACAGCCACCCCCCTCCCCTTTGGCACACTCCATTTTCTCCCCAAAACAGCCGGACACACTTTTCCCGGTAAAAAATCGCAAAAAAACACCGAAAAAAAACAAAAAAATTCTCTTTTTTTTAAAAAAAACCTTGAAAAATGCAGGAAAAAGGTACATTTTTATCATAAAAAAAGCAGTGCATACATATATACACTCTGCCATGAAATACTTTTTTCAAAAAAGGAGGTTCTTATGAAAAAGATCTTTATTCTTGACACAAACGTCCTTCTCCACAGCGCAGCAGCTCTGGAATCCTTTGAAGAAAATATCGTCATTATCCCCATGCCGGTCATTGAAGAACTGGACAAGTTCAAAAAAAATCAGGATGAACTGGGCAGAAATGCCAGAAGAGTCGTCCGCAGGATCGATACTTTAAGGGAAAAATCCGCCAAAGCAAATGGTCCGAAACTTTTTGAAGGCGTCCCCATGGAAAACGCTTCCGGCGGCAAAGAAGCCGGAACCCTTATCGTAGCACTGGATGTTCCGCTGGAAAACAGTAATTTAAGTGCCACCGATCCCGCCTATGCGGATAACCGAATCCTTGCCATTGCTGAAAATATCCTGCACAAGGCAAAGGAAAGAGATCCGGAAGCAAAAGTAAGCATCGTTTCCAAGGATCTCAATATGAGACTGCGGGCTGATGCCCTGGGGTTGGGCGTGGAAGATTACAGAAAAGAATCCATAAAATATGATAAACTTTTTACCGGAGTGGATACTCTCACCATTTCCAATGATGATATGGATTCTTTCAAAGAAGGAAAAGGAATCACTCTTCCCAAAGAAAAAGAACTCTATCCCAATGAATTTCTGAAATTAAGCAACGAAAGCAATACAGAAAAAACCGTGGGCTTCGTCCGCAATAACAGGATCGTAAAGCCCTATCCTCTCCCGGATGATACTGTATGGACGATCTCCCCCCGTTCCAGTGAGCAGAGAATGGCTTTGCAGCTTCTCCTTGATCCGGCAATTCAAGTCGTTACTCTTGTGGGGAAAGCCGGTTCCGGCAAAACATTCCTTGCCCTTGCCGCCGCACTCCATGCAGTAAAAAAAGAGAAACTTTATGACCGTATCCTTGTCACCCGTCCCATTATCCCCATGGGGAACGATATCGGCTACCTCCCCGGCAGTAAAGATGATAAAATGGCTCTCTGGATGCAGCCTGTCTTTGACAATCTTACGGTTCTTCTCCGCACAGAAAAGACCAAAGATGACAATGCAGTTCGCCGTCAGGTAACGGAAATGCAGCACTCGGGACTCCTGGCATTGGAAGCCCTTACCTACATCCGGGGAAGAAGTATCGCCAATGAATTCGTCATCATTGATGAAGCGCAGAACCTCACCCCCCACGAGGTCAAAACCATTTTGAGCCGTGCCGGAGAAAATACAAAAATGATCCTTACCGGCGATCCGGATCAGATCGATAATCCCTATCTTAATGCAGATACAAATGGACTTTCCTATGCAGCAGAACATCTGAAAAAAGTGGAACTGCATGGGCATATCACTCTCATGAAAAGTGAGAGAAGTCCCCTTGCCGCAGCCATTGCAAAATATCTGTAAGGAAGAGAGAACAAAAGAGAAATCCCTTGTCTCCGGTTATTTCTCTTTTTTGTAAGGAAAAATATAAAAAATCTTCTTGTATTTTTCCGTAACAGAAGTAATGTACTATGGTAAGAGGTAAGAAAGAAATACAAAAAAGGTTCTAAACAAAAAGGATAACCAGATGTCAGAAGAAATCAATGAATTTCAGGCAAGACCCGATTGGGATACCTATTTCATGCAGATCGCGGAAATGGTGGCGAAACGCAGTAATTGCAGCAGAAGACATGTAGCGGCAGTGATCGTAAAAGATAAACGCATCATCTCCACCGGCTACAACGGCACCCCCAGAGGGATCAAAAACTGCAATGAGGGCGGCTGCCCCCGCTGTTCTTCCAACGCTCCCTCCGGAACGCATCTGGGAGAATGTATCTGTTCTCACGGGGAGGAAAATGCTATCGTTCAGGCAGCATATCATGGAATAAGCGTGAAAGATTCCACTCTTTACACCACATTCAGTCCGTGCCTTCTCTGTGCAAAAATGATCATCAATTCCGGAATAAGGGAAGTAGTGTATAAAGACCGTTACACCATTGACGGAACAGCAAGGTGGATGCTTGCAGAAGCAGGAGTCATTCTGCGGCCGGTTGACGGGAAGGAAGAGTAAAAATGTCCCTTTCCGTCCACAATTCCCGCTCGGAAGTGATCATTGAGGAAAGCGTCATTGATGAAATGGGGTTTACCAGAGAGTGTTATACAGATAAAAACGATTCTTCCCAACTTCTCCCCTACCGGCAATACCTTGCCAATTTCGATAAAGAGGGAGCGCCTTCCCTGCTTCTTTTTTTCCACGGAGCGGGAAGTGTTGGCACGGATAATTATCTGCAATGCCGTATTACTGCACCCCCGTATGAACGGTTTTTCAAAAATCATCCGGATGAAAAGTGTGTAGTACTTCTTCCCCAGTGCCCCTCCCGTGAGGAGAAATGGGTAAGTGTACCCTGGGATCTTCCCTGCCATGACATACCGGAAACGCCATCAAAGTATATGCGTCTTGCCATGGAACTTCTGGAAGAAAAGATCCGGGAATTTGCTGTAAATGAAAAAAGGATCTATGTCAACGGTATCTCCATGGGCGGTTTCGCTGCATGGGATATAGCCGCAAGGATGCCGGAACGCTTTGCCGGGATCTTCCCCATTTGCGGAGGAGCAGATCTGAAAACAGCCCCCCTGCTGAAAAATATGAAAATATGGTGCGTGCATGGGGAAGTGGATTCTACCGTCCTTACCCAACGCTCACGGGATATGATCCGGGCCCTTCAAGAAGCGGGAAATACACATACCATTTATGAGGAAGTCCCCGGAGCCGGTCACAATTCCTGGGATCACGCCTACAAGGATGACCGGGCGCTGGAATATCTTTTCTCTGCAGGCAAATAACTTATTTCGGGATTTTTACATAATCCCGGTTTTCCTCTCTTTTCTTTATTTTCCCCCTGCCGTTTCTTTCTCCTTTGACGCTTCACGCATGAAAAAAGGAGAAAAAAATGAAAGAAAAAAATGTAAAAAAAGAAAAAGCACTGAAAAGTAAGACAAGAGAAGCATTCTGTCAGGCGTATGCCGGGGCATATTGGGGAGATCCGGTAGGAGCGGCGGAAAAAGCAAACTGGACGCCCTCTGCAGGAAAAGCCGTGGAATTATTGTCCGATCCTCAAATCGTGGAAAGGATCAGGGAATTACGCAAGAAGAAAGCCGCCCTTTCCGTCGCGGATGAAGCATGGATCGCCGACGCATTTATCGCCATTGTGCAGAATGCGGAGAAGGATACGGATAAACTCCGTGCGCTTGCAGGCTTACAGAAATTTCTCGCCGTACGGAAAGGAAAAATCCTTCCGGATACTTCCGACGATATGCCGGAGGGGAAAAGCGTTATTTTTGAAGGGTGTGAAGATGGTGAGGGAGATTTTTGCTCTTGAAGTAATTGAAAAAATCTCCAAAAGACTGAAAAGTTATTGCCTTTGTTCCGGATGACTTTTTCAATTTCCTCTCCTGAAAACTTTTTTCCGTAAAAAGAAACAAATCCCCGTTGAGAATATTTGCAGAAAGCCCCTTGACAGTGTATATTAATAGGGATGACATTACCTTATAAAAAATATAACACGAATCGGGTCAATATGGAAAACGAGATCAAACAAATCCTCCTCTCCATCGGGGAAGATCCTCAACGGGAAGGCTTGCTCAAAACACCGGAACGGGTGAGAAAAAGTCTGGAATTTCTTACACGCGGATATAAACAGGATATTCAGACCGTTATCAACGGGGCGATATTTGAATCCCCCAGTACGGATATGGTCATTGTAAAGGATATTGAATTTTACAGCATGTGCGAACATCACATGCTGCCTTTTTTCGGCAGATGCGCTATAGGCTACATTCCCAGAGGGAAAATTCTGGGAGTAAGCAAATTAGCCCGTATCGTGGATGTTTTTGCCCGCCGTCTGCAGATCCAGGAAAGACTCTGTCAGCAGGTGGCAGATACCATTTTTGAAACTCTGCACCCCTCCGGAGTGGGAGTTGTCATGGAAGCACAGCACTTGTGTATGCTTATGCGGGGCGTGGAAAAACAGAATTCCATTATGACCACATCTTCCATGCTGGGTTCTTTCCGCAGGGAACAATCCACCCGTATGGAATTTCTCAATCTTATCAAAAAATGATCCTGTAAGCGTAAGGAAAAACTATGAAAGCACTTGTGCAGCGGGTCACAGAAGGCAGTGTAAGTATTGACGGGGAAGTTGTCGGCAGTATCGGCAAAGGCCTTGTGATCCTTTTCGGAGCAGGTAAAGGGGATACGGAAAAAGACGCAAAGTATTTGGCGGAAAAGTGTGTAAACTTGCGTATTTTCAATGACGAAGAAGGCAGAATGAACCGTTCTCTTCTGGATATTGAAGGAGAAGTATTGATCATCTCCCAGTTTACTTTATACGGTGACTGCCGGAAAGGACGCAGACCGGGCTTTTCCGATGCAGCTCTGCCGGAAGAAGCAGAGAAACTTTATGAACTATTTAAATCCCTTATCCGGGAACAGAATGTAAAGAAAGTAGCCTGCGGCAGATTCGGGGCGGATATGAAAGTAAAGATTTTCAATGACGGCCCTGTGACATTCATGCTGGAAGCGGAAAATGGTGTTGGAATATGAGGCAGAACGGGAAAAAAAATATCGTTATTCTGGGTTCTACAGGTTCCGTGGGGCTCAATGCCTGTAAAGTAGCAGCATCTCTCAAAGATAAGATCCATGTTGTGGGGGTAGCGGCAAACAGCAATGCAGATCTTGTGGCAGAACAGGTAAAAGAGTTCGGCTGTTCCATGGCGTCCCTTTCCGATGAGAGATTTCTGCCGCAGTTGAAAAAAAATGTTCCCTCATCCTGTAAAGTTTCAGGCGGAGCACAGGGACTTCTGGAACTTGCCACGCACCCGGATGTGGATATGATCCTCTGTTCCATTGTAGGTACAGGCGGCCTTCTGCCGGTCATTGAGGGGATCAAGTGCGGTAAAGCCATTGCCCTTGCCAGTAAGGAAGTTCTGGTGATGGCGGGTGGTATCGTCATGGATCTTGTAAGAAACTACTCTGTTCCCATGCTTCCGGTGGACAGTGAACACAGTGCTCTCTTCCAGTGTCTCAATTCCCTGGATTCCTCCCGCGCAAAACGCCTCATCCTCACGGCAAGCGGCGGTCCATTCCGCAAAACCCCACTGGAAGAGATGCAGAAAGCCTCCTGGGCAAAAGCCATTGCCCATCCAGTCTGGTCGATGGGGGAAAAAGTCTCTCTGGATTCGGCTACCCTTATGAACAAAGCTCTGGAAATGGTGGAAGCGCACTATCTTTACAATTGTCCGGAAGAGAAAATCGATGTAGTCATCCATCCCCAGGCAAAGATCCACTCCATGGTGGAATTTCTGGATGGATCCATCACAGCCCAGATCAGTGTCCCGGATATGCGTTTTCCCATCCAGTGTGCGTATTCATGGCCGGAAAGATGGCAGGGGGAACTCCCCCGTTTCGATCTTACAGATTTAATGAATATGGAATTTGAAAAGCCCGATACGGAAAAATTCCCGTCACTGGATTTTGCAAGATGGGCGATCAGAGAAGGCGGAACAATGACATGCGTAATGAATGCTGCCAATGAAGTGGCGTTTCAGAAATTCAAAAAGGATGAGATCGTTCTTACCGGTATATGGAAAATTATCGAACAGACGATGAAAAAACATAAAACAATAAAAACGCCCACTTTCCATGAGATCCTTGAAGCGGATAAATGGGCAAGAACCACAGCAGAAAATATAAAATTATAAACTGGGAAGGGAGCAAAAAATGTTTTGGCAGAATATTCTTCATATTCTCTCCATCATTGGAGCGGTGATTTTCATGGTATTTTTCTTTGGATTCTGTATTTTTATCCATGAACTGGGGCATTTCCTTGCAGCAAGATGGCGGGGACTTACGGTAACAGCATTTTCCATCGGTTTCCGGAAGATCTGGGCAAAAAAAATCGGTGATGTGGAATACCGTATCGGCTGGATCCCCTTCGGCGGTTATGTGGAGATCCCCCAGGTGGATGCCAACTGCGATAAAAATGGCGAAGTGAAAACAGAAGACGGCAAAAGTTATCCCCATGCAAAACCTCTTGACAGGATCATTACGGTCTTTGCCGGCCCGCTTTTCAATATCCTTTTCGGATTCGTTCTTGCAACAGTGATCTGGCTTGTGGGGGTAAGGCAGGATACGCCGAAATTTTCCCGTATCAAAGTAGCCGAAGTGGAAGAAAAAAGTCCGGAATATGAAGCAGGATTACGGAAAGGGGATGTGATCGTGCGGCTCAACGGGAAAAAATTTCACTGCACCTGGACAGGCTTTGTAAAAGATATCCTCTTTACTATTGACAAAGTAACTCTGGATGTGGAAAGGGATGGTAAAGTATTTCCCGTCACTTATCTGCCCGCCCCCAATCCCAAACACCAGGTGGATGAGGAGATCGCCTATCCTTTCTTCAAACCCTATATCCCGATACAGGTTTATCCCCGGAAAAACAGTGCGGCGGAAAAACTCGGCTTGAAAGACAATGACAGGATCATTGCCGCCAATAATATAGAGATCAAAAATGTCCCGCATTTCCATAATATCCTTTTTGCCGTACAGGGAAAAGAGATCACTCTTACTGTGGAACGGGCGGGAAAACTCCTCACTCTCACAGGAAAAAGCGGTACTCTTGTCATTCCCCCCGGCAAAGATAAACCGGAAGGAAGCTGGAAACTCGGCTTTGCCGGAAATCCCGTTATGGATGTACTTCCTGCCCTCCCCTTTGACAAAGCGGGCATCAAAGAAGGCGATAAGATCCTTGCTTTCAATAATACCCCCATTGTTACCATGAAGGATGCGCTGAAGTTTATGGAGAAAAATCAGGGCAATAAAGTAGAGGTCAAAGCAGTAAGAAACGGCAGAGAAATGCTTTTTTCCGTCCAGCCCCTTCTGATGTATGATTACAGATTCGGAGCCTCCTTTGCCGTAAAAGAACACCCCACCCCCTGGCAGCAGTTTACAGATGTGATCGATTCCACCATCCGTTCCATGCGGGGCATTGGTATAAGTATCGGAAAAAAACTGCATCTTACGGACAAACACACAACGATCAAACCCAAACACATGAGCGGGCCCATAGGTATTGGAAGAGTATTGTTTCTTTCTGTCTATCTTGCCTCCATCATGCAGGGACTTGTTCTTGTTGTAATGATCACATTCAGTCTGGGGCTTCTCAATCTTCTGCCCATTCCGGTACTCGATGGCGGACATATTCTTCTGGCATTGATCGAATTGGTTCTGCGCAAACCCATCCCGCAGAAACTTCTTGACCCCATCTCCTACGCCTTTATTGCCATCCTCATCTTCTTCATGCTTTTTGTCACTTTCTATGATGTAAGAAGGATCGTCAATCCCATTGTAAGAAGTTACAAAAAGAAAGCCCCGGCAAAAGTGGAAAAAATCGAAAAAAAGGACATAAAAAATGCCTCACCAACTTCTGCGGAACAAGTCAAGGCAAATTAAAGTAGGCGGTGTTCCCATTGGCGGAAATGCCCCTGTTTCCATCCAATCCATGACCAATACGGTCACATCCGATGTAACAGCAACTCTTGCCCAGATCCGGGAATTGCATGAGGCTGGTTGTGAGATCGTCCGTTCTACGGTTCCGGATGAAGCAACGGTAAATGTGCTTCCGGAAATTCTGGCACAAAGCCCCCTCCCCCTTATTGCAGATATTCATTTTGATTACCGCCTTGCTCTGGGGGCAATCAAAGCAGGCGTCCATGCCGTAAGGATCAATCCCGGCAATATCGGAGGAAGAGAGAGAGTACAGAAAGTAGCCGAAGCAGCAGGAAACGCCCATATCCCCATCCGGGTGGGGGCAAATTCCGGAAGTTTGCCCAAAGGCCTTCTGGAAAGCAAAATCTCTTCCGGCATGACCCGGGAAAAAGCCCTTGCCGAATCTCTTGTGGAGGCAGCTCTTTATCAGGCGGAACTTCTGGAAGAATTCGGGTTCCGGGATATAAAAGTATCTTTGAAAGCAAGCAGTGTGACATCCACAGTGGAAGCCTGCCGTATCTTTGCCCAGAGAACGGATTACCCCTTGCATCTGGGCGTTACCGAAGCGGGAACAGCATTCCGGGGAACGGTAAAAAGTGCTGTGGGGATAGGCTCTCTTCTTCTGGATGGTATCGGCAATACCATCCGGGTAAGTTTAAGTGCGCCGGTAGTGGAGGAAGTCAAAGCGGCAAAAGCCATTCTGGAAAGTTGCGGACTGCGGGAGGCTTCTCCGGAGATCGTCAGCTGTCCCACCTGCGGCAGAACCACGTTTGATCTTATGCGTGCTGTAAATCAGGTGGAAAAACTTATTGATTCCATCAAAGCAAAAGGCGGCAGTATCTCTTTACGGAAAATTGCCGTAATGGGGTGTGAAGTCAATGGCCCCGGGGAAGCTGCAGATGCAGATATCGGCATAGCCGGCGGCAACAGAAAAGGCTCCCTCATCCTCTTCAAAAAAGGGGAAAGATTTGCCACACTTCCGGAAGCGGAAGGATATGCTTTACTGAAAAAAACTATTTTGGAAAATACTATACAAAAGAAGTGATATCAAAAAAACTCAAAAATAAACAAAGGAACTTTTCATGAAAAAATTCATACTTGTTTTTCTTTTCGTTCTTTCCCTGTTTTCCCTTTCCGGGAAAACCTCCTCCCCACGGTATATCATTCTTTTTATAGGGGATGGGATGGCTCTTCCCCAGCGGCTTCTTGCGGAAGAATTTTCCCGTAAGACAGAAAAAAAACCTCTCCTTATGAATTCTTTTCCTTATCACGCAACCACCCATACCGTTTCCGCCAATTCTCTTACAACGGACAGTGCCGCTTCCGCAACAGCCATTGCCTGCGGCGTAAAAACCAATAACGGCAGGATCGGCACTGATCCGAAGAACAATAAACTTGTTTCCGCAGCCGAAATGGCAAGAGATAAAGGTAAAAAGGTGGGGATCATTACCACGGTCACATTGAATCATGCCACGCCCTCCGGCTTTTACGGACACAGAAAAAGCAGAACAGAATATTATGAACTGGGGCTTGATCTTGTTTCCTCCCGTTTTGACTTTTTCGGCGGGGGTGGATTGCACAGTTTCAATAAACTCTCCCCGGATCTTTTTACTCTTGCAAAGCAGAATAATTATGTGATCAGCAGGGGCAGAGACGCTCTTGACAGCATGAAAAAAGAAAACAAAAATATTTTTCTTGCTTCTTCAGAAAAAAGCAATATGCCTTATGCCATAGATCTTTCCGGCAATATCCCCACTCTTGCGGAAATCACAGAAAAGGCCATTCAATTACTGGATAATCCCAAAGGATTTTTCCTTATGGTGGAAGGCGGACTTATTGATTATGCAGGCCATTCCAACGAGGCGGCGACAAATATGCGGGAAGTTCTGGCACTGGATGCTGCGGTAAAAAAAGCTTATGAATTTTATCAGAAACACCCGGAAGAAACTCTGATCCTTGTCACCGGCGACCATGAAACAGGCGGACTTACTCTGGGGGTGAAAGGGAAAAAATTCGATCCTCTTGTCCTTGCACAGCAGAAAAGTTCTTCCGGCGTATTCAAATCCCGCTTTACTGCATTGAAAAAGGAAGGAAAAATCAAATCTTTTGAAGATGCAAAGGCCATTGTTACGGAATACTTCGGGCTTCTTTTCCAGAGTAAAAACCCCAAAGAAATCCTGCTTATCACTCCGGCGGAACAAAAGGCAATGGAACAGGCATTCCATCAGGGAAAACTGCCATCTTTCCTGCATAATCTGATGAATCAGAAAGCGGGACTTGGCTGGTCGACCACCAGTCATACAGCGATCCCTGTCCTGACGACAGCAACGGGAAAAGGTGCAGAAAACTTTACTGGTTTCATTGAAAATACTTTTATTGCTGAAAAAATAAAAGAACTGCTGTAAATAAAAGTATATATCCATAAAGCAAAGGGGCTGTTGCCAAAAAGCAGCAGCCCCTTTTTTGTTTGCGTTGTCAGGATTTACTCAATCTCTTCTGCCGAAAATACGCAAAATAAAAAGGAAAAGATTGATAAAATCCAGATACAATGACAAAGCACCGAGAATGGCGATTTTCCGGACTGTTTCGGAATTTTCCATCCCTGCTTCAAGGAACATCATCTTGATCTTCTGGGCGTCATAAGCAGTAAGCCCCACAAAGACCAATACACCCACATAACTGATGATCAAGCTGAATGTATTGTTCATCCAGAACATATTGACAAGAGAGGCAATAACCAGCCCGATCAATGCCATAAGAAAAAGATTGCCGAATCTTGTCAGATCAGTTTTCGTTACCGAACCGATCACCGCCATTACGGCAAAAGTCCCGGCGGTAACAGCAAAAGCGGAAGCAATCACCGTCTGGGTATAGGCTATAAAGATAAAGGATAATGTCACCCCGTTTACCAGGGAATAGGCGACAAAAAGAGCCGTTGCAGTGGAAGCAGACATCTTGTTGATCCCGGCAGAGATCCACAGTACAAGCCCGATCTCCACAAGGAAAAGGATGATGCAAAGTCCGGGACTTGTCACAAGTTTCCGGGAAAGTTCCGGAGATGTCCCCACAGCCCACGCAGCCACTCCGCTGATAAGAAGAGCAAAAGTCATCCACCAATACACATTGGCAAGACACGCTCTCAATGCAGTGGAAACATGCGTTGTTACATAAGAATTGTTGTCTTCATACATGATAACCTCCTTTTTTGTATCGTATAGACAATGACATTTATTTATTGTTCGCTAACAATACTCTCTGTTACAGATTTTTCAACTCTGAAGAGTAAAAAAAATAAAAAAAATCCGGAGAATAAATTATTCCCCGGATCAGAAAGTCTGAAAAATTATCAGACAGCAGCTTCTTTTGTTTCTTCCGCTTTCACCTTACCGATTTCAAGCTGCGTGGGCTTGTGCCAGTAGGCAATGATGGTATTGGTGATGAATATGGAAGAGTAGGAACCGAAGATCATACCAAAGAGCATCACGGACACGAAGTCACGGATACCGGTACCGCCGAAGATCAGCTGCATGACCAGCACCATCATGGTGGTGACAGTAGTGAGGATCGTACGGGAGAGGGTCTGATTGACACTCAAATTAATAAGTCCCCAGTAAGTGCAGGAGCCGTTCTTCATAAGAGAAAGATTTTCACGCACACGGTCGAAGGTAACGATGGTATCGTTGATGGAGATACCGATGATGGTGAGGGCTGCTGCCACCACATTCATGGTGATCTGACCGCCCAGCATCAGGTAAAGACCGACACTTGCCACAACGTCGTGCAGAAGAACGATGTTTCCTGCAATAGAGTAGGCAAACTGGAAACGGAAGGTCATATAGAGGATCATCACCGCAAAGGAGAGGAGCAAAGATATGATGGAGATCTTCAGGAATGTGGAACCGATCAAAGCCCCCAGTGTGGACTGGGATTTGGGAGCAAACTTGCAATCAGGATAAGCCTTCTGCAATGCTTTGGTCACAGCATCATTAATGGCTGTTCCCTGTTCGGCAGTTTCCGCCTGATCTTTCTTGTTACGGATAAGGATCTCCACTTCCCGTTCATCTCCTCCGGCACCGCCTGCTTTATAGGTGATCTTGTTTTCAAATCCCTGTTTGGTGAGAAATTCATCCAGTTTTTCAGCAGGAACGGCTTTTGCATAGGAGTACACCAACTGGGTACCACCGGTAAAGTCGATACTCAGACAATCCTTTCCTCTCACACACACAACACAAATGGTGGCAATGATGAAGAGGACAGAAAAACCGATGGCATACCATCTCTTGCCCAGGAAGTCAAAATTGGGTTCCTTGATGAAAGCACACATTTTGAGGCTTGTCACATGGAAGAACCGCATCATAAGATCGAAGAGCAGTCTTGTAAGGAATACGGCTGTAAACATGGTGGTGAATACACCGATAGCCAATGTCACAGCAAACCCTTTGATCGCCCCTGTTCCCTGCCACAAAAGCACCATAGAAACAAAAAGGGTGGTCAAGTTGGAGTCAAAGATGGCACTGTATGCACGGTCAAAACCCAGATCCACAGCGTTCTGGAGGGTTTTTCCGGCATTGATCTCTTCCCTGATACGCTCATAAATAAGCACGTTTGCGTCAACAGCCATACCGAAAGTAAGGATGATACCGGCAATACCGGGCAGGGTAAGGGTCACATCAAATGCGGCAATGGCACCCAACATCAGAACACCGTTGAGGGCAAGGGAGATAACCGCAACAACACCGCTTTTCAGGTAGTAAACGATCATAAAGATCATCACAACGATAAGACCTGCGATACCGCTGTAGATACCGTCGCGGATAGTAGTTTTACCGATAAGTGGGTCGATATCGGACTGTGCCTGGATCTCCATGGAGAAAGGCACACTTCCGGACACAAGGGCATTGGAGATATTTTCTGCATCTTCACGGGAGAAGTTACCGGAGATCTGGGCGTTGCCGCCTGTGATCGCCTGACGGATCACAGGAGCGGAATAGAGCTGACCATCCAGCACGATCCCCAGTCTGCGGCCTACATTTTTACTTGTAACTTCGCCAAACTGTACTGCGCCCTTGTGTTTGAAAGAAAGCAGGATCTCACGCTGACCGAACTGGTCCATGGCAGCATAAGCATTGTCGATTTCTTTACCGTCCATCTGGGCTTCCCGTTCCACGAGATAGACTTCTTCGACCATTTTGCCATCACGCATTTCCTGGGATTTGAGAAGTTCATATCCTTCGGGAGCGGTAAAGGTTTTGGGATTGGCATAATATGCCTGCAATTCCCGTTCATTTTCGGGATGGATCAGACGGAATTGAAGTCTGGCGGAAAGTTTCACCAGATTTTCAATAACGATCTTTTCTTCTTTTGTAGCAAGGGGAACACGCATGGAAATATATTCACGGCCGGCAGGAGTGATATCTGCCTCATAAATATTTTTTCCGGTAAGGCGTTTACGCAATGTTTCAATGGCGATATCCCGGTACTGGTCGAAATTCTTTTCCATCTTTTCCTTATCTGCCTTTTCAGGGACAAGGGCAAGCATGAATTCCGCACCCCCGTCAAGGTCGATCCCCAGACGGATGGATCCGGCAGAGTTTTTACGGATCACAGAGATCACGTCCCGGTTGGTGGTGATCTTCTGGCTTTTTACAATAACAGGTTTCACCAGGGAAGCAAGCTGAACGCCTTTTTCCGCAGCAACCGTTTCCAATGCGGCAGAGTTGGAAGGGGCTTCCCCCTTGGCATATCTGGCTTTGGCAGCTTCAATAACTTCTGCGGCAACCTTGGAGGAGGGATCACTCAGAATACCTTTGAAGGTATCATAGAAATCCCGCTGTCCCAGAGGATACATGGAAAAGAGGAATACGCCCAGCACAAGCAGAGCGAAAACCGATCTTAAAATCACAGGTTTCTTGTTCATTTCTTTTCAGGCTCCGCATTGGCTGCTTCAGGGCGAACGATCTGGCTGACAGCGTTTTTCAGTACTTTGATGCGGGCATTGTCGGAGATCTTGACAACAAAGTGATCTTCTTTCACAGTATCCACTGTTCCCATGATCCCGCCGATAGTTACGATTTCTTCACCAACTTTGATGGAAGAAAGCATCTCTTCTTTTTTCTTGCGTTCTTTTCTCTGACCGTTCCACATAAGGAAAATAAATACCCCCATGATCACGATAAAAGGAACCATTCCGCCAAGACCTTCCATCATACTCTGGGGCTTTTTGGGGCCGTTGGCAGGGACACTCTGGGTTGCTGTGGTTGCAGTTGTTTTTGCTGCAGAAGGTGCTGCATTTGCGATTGTGTAGATAGTCATACTTTTTCTCCGTATTTAATGTTGTTTATCTGTTTATCCTGTAATTTACCACAAATCCCATCAAGTACAAGGCTGAAAAGGCATTTTCAAAAGAAAAAACCACATAAAAACGCGTTTCAAAGGCGTTTTTCCCATGCTCCTGTACGGGATGGAAAATGAAAAAGCCGGTACACTTTTTCAAGGCACCGGCAATAAATCACTTTTTCAAAGAGATAGTCACACTTTTCAGTGCGCCCTCGCCGGAACTTTCCGTAACAAGATCCGCTTCATTTTCCAGAGTGATGTGGATAATGCGACGGTCATGGGAGTTCATGGGAGGCAGAGTTTTTGATTCACCCCAGCGGCGCACTTCCTTTGCCGCATCCAGAGCCTGCTGACGCAGATTGTCTTCCATTTCAGAACCGTTATCATCGGAAAAATCCCTGCGGGAATTTCTTTTGCCATTGCGGTCATCAAAAGACCTTCTGCGGGAGGAGTGTTCCTTATCCCCGGAACGTTCTTTTCTTTCATTACGGGTGGCATATCCGTCAAGATCGATATATACTTTGGGGAAATCAGGATTTTCTTTCTGCATCATCTTATTGAGGATAAGCTGCAAACTTTCCAGAGTCTGACCTTTTCTTCCGATAATGCGGCCGGCATCCTCACTTGTAACATAAAGATTGATCTTGCTTGTGCGTCCTTCTGCTTTCACTGTTCCTTCCAGGCTCAAAAAGTCCAGCATGGTCACAAGGGCAACTCTGGTTTTGTCCACCATTTCGGGAGTAATGGGAATGACAACACGTTCACGACGACCTTTGCGTTCTTCTTTTCCGCAGTCACATTCCTCATCTTCGTCATCATTACATTCACAGGATTCTCCGGAAGCAGTCTCCTCATTGCAGCAGCAACAGGAGCAGGTTTCTTCCTGTACTTTTTCTTCTGCACAAGCGCTGTTTTCCACAGCAGCGGCAGAACCGTTTTCTGTGGCGGCAACTGTTTCGGCGGGGGAAGAAATGTTTTCTCCGGCAGTAGTTTCCACCATGTCTTTTTCGTTTTCCATAATTTTCAAGCCTTTGCTTTTATGCGGGTTTGGATGTGGAGGATTTCGCCTCTCTTTCCTCTTCCCTTTTTGCTGTATATTGTGTATATTTCATCTGTAAAATACTGAAAATCTGACTCACAGTCCAGTACAATGTAAGTCCGGAAGGCAGATTGTAAAGCATGACAAGCATGACAATGGGCATAAACATCATCATCTTCTGCTGCATGGGATCTGCCCCCGTGGAGGGGGTCATCTTCTGCTGCAATACCATAAGAGCAGTCATAATAAGGATAAGGGGATGAATCCCGTAACCGAACAGGAACTGGGGACCCACAAGGTCGGGCTTGGTAAGGTCGGTTGCCCACAGGAAGGAAACATGACGCAATTCCACAGAAGCATCCAGTGCGGAATACAGGGCAAGGAATACAGGGATCTGCAAAAGGATGGGCAGACAGCCGCCGAGAGGATTTACACCTTCTTTACGGTAAAGTTCCATCATCTTCTGCTGCATCAGCTGGGGATTGTCTTTATATTTTTCTTTCAGTTCTTTTACCATGGGGCCGACTTTCTGCATTTTACGCATGGAGTTGTTGGCTTTCTGGGTCACAGGCCAGAAAACAACACGCACGATAATGGTAAGCAGAATAATGGCGATCCCGTAAGAACCGCACCACTCTTTCAGATATTTCAGGAACACCACCAGCGGACGGGCAAGAAATTCCATGAAAGAAAAGTAGGAAAGATGCAATACACCAATGGCACTTTCCGGAAGTTTTTTGATCTCTTCCACGCTCTTGGGGCCGGTATAGCAGTTTGCTTCAAGAGAATAGGGGCTGTTGGCAAGGAGAGTGACATTGTTATATACACCACCGACAGAGGGGATGAAATAATTTTCTTCCGGATCTTCCGGCATGGGTTTGGCTTTTCTTGTAAGAACAAAACCGCCGTCAAAAGGTTTGGCGGGGAAAAGAAGAGAGGCAAAATATTTATTGGAAGTACCGATCCAGTCAACAGGAGAGTTGACGGCAGCTTTCTTGAATTTTTCTTCTTTGGAGGAGGGACTCACGGAAGAAAGTTTCTTTGCAGAAGCATGACAGAACTCAATATTGTGGGGATCATTATAAAGAGTATCCCCGGCAAGATATTTAAGCGGAGGAAGTCCCGCATTCCACAAAACCAGTCTGGGGAGAACCACAGGAACTGCAGAAAGATTTTCCAGAGAATAGACACATTTCAAAGTATAGGAAGCCGGAGCAAGGGCAAAGATCCGGGTGACACGCAGAACATTTTTCTTGTCACTGTAAAGACTCTGAATGGTAAGAGAACCTTTTTCATTGTTCACCTTCTCCACTTTCATAAGTTTCCAGGGAGCAGGAAGTTCAAGAATAAAACTGCGGCAGAGGGGATCTTCAGGGATAAATTCCACACTTTTCTTTTTATCGGCGGAGTGTTTATACTGGGAGAAAATACTTTTTACAACACTTCCGGAAACAGGATCGATATAGAAGGAAACAAACGCATTTTCCAACTTTTCTTCCGGAAGAGAAATGATTTTTTCTTCTTTACTTACTTCCGGCACAGCAACAACAGGCGCAGGAACAACTTTCTTCGCAGGAGTCTGCGCATTATCTTTCACAGGAACAACAGGTACAAGAAGTTCCTGATTATTTTCAGGTACAGCATCCTTTTTGGAATAAGAGGTAAAGTACCACCATCCGGCAAGGAAAAGGACAGCAACGGCAATGACTATTACAGATTCTTTATCAAATTTCACGATTCACCTTTTTCTCACTTTTCATCCGTTTCACAGGATAAAAATTTCTTTTCCGCCGGACTCATCCATCACATTCTCCGGCATATTTTCTCTGATCGGCGGTCATTTCCGGATCAGACTTGTTTTCAGCAACATTCTTTATTTCTTTCCTTGTAAAAAGACCTTTAAAAGAAAAGTTTTCCGGCACAGGGTCATACCCTCCTTTACAGAAAGGCTGACAACGCAGCAACCGCACAGAAGCAAGGATACACCCTTTGAACGCCCCGTGTTTCATCACAGCTTCAGCGGCATAGGCAGAACAACTGGGAAGAAACCGGCAGCAGGGAGGCAGGTACGGGGAGATACAAAGTTTGTATATTTTGATAAGGAGCAGGAAAAATCCTGCAAAAGAAAAACTCAATCTGACGACCGGGAAATACCCCCGGAGCATATCATGTTTGACTTCTTCATGAGATACATGAGCTGCTTTGCAACTGCATCCATCTTCATTTTCAGGATCTCTCTTCTGGGAATAAGCAGAATCCGGCATGACTTCATCTCCACTTTGCTGCTTAAAACACGCATAGATTCATGCAGAAGCCGCTTCGCCCGGTTGCGCCGGACGGCCCGCTTATCGAACCTCCGGCTGCAAATCACTCCGTAACGAACCCCGTTTTCCGATGGCGGCACTTCTGCATGGATCAGCAAGGTACAGAAAGAGGTATATTTCCGTCCATTTTCCCGGACAAAATCAAATTCACTTTTGAGAGTAAATCTGTTTTCCCGTCCGATGATCCCTTTTACATACTCCGCCATCGTCCACCAGTTCCATCTTGAAAACAGATCTGCAAGAAGCCTTGCAGAAACCCGTTTTCAGCAGAAAATATTACACAAGGGCAAGGCGTTTACGGCCTTTGGCGCGGCGTCTGGCGAGGACTTTGCGTCCGCCTTTGGTTGCCATTCTTGCTCTGAAACCGCAACGGCGGGCTCTGACGAGTTTGGAGGGCTGATAAGTTCTTTTCATGGTTCTTTACCTTTCCCCTCCGCATTTTCTACGGAGGCTTGTTATTGTTTAATACCGATTTGGAATTACAAAAATTGACCAAATAATATACTCTTCCTCCCTGTTTTTTCAAGTGCAAAGAGGCTCTTTTCGATAAAAAAATCACTTTTTTTCTCTTTCCGGGTTTTTCCGGCTTCTTTTTATGATTTTCTTTTCTCTTTTTTATATCCACGGGTGGTTTTCCTATTGCATTTACGCATATACGCGTATATATTAATAGTTTAAAATCCGGCGCATTCCGGTTGAAACAACAAAAAAATTCTTTACATACACAACCAACAACAAGGAAAGAAGATCATGTTCAAAGTAAGACAGGGTCAGATGAACTTCCCCCAAATGGAGGAAGATGTACTTTCATTCTGGAAACAGGATGCCACTTTCAAAAAATCTCTGGAAAACCGCAAGGGCAAAGAAGAGTTCGTTTTTTATGACGGTCCTCCCTTTGCCACAGGTCTCCCCCACTACGGACACCTGCTTGCAGGAACCATCAAGGATGTTGTTCCCCGTTACCAGACCATGCGGGGCAAATATTGCGAACGCACTTTCGGCTGGGACTGCCACGGCCTGCCTGTGGAATACGAAATGGAAAAACAGCTGAATCTTTCCGGTAAAAAAGAGATCGAAGATTACGGCATCGGCAAATTCAATGAAGCCTGCCGTTCCATCGTTCTGCGCTATACCGCAGAGTGGGAACAGATCGTAACAAGAATGGGCCGCTGGGTGGATTTTGAAAACGGTTACCGCACCATGGATCTTGACTATATGGAATCCATCTGGTGGCTTTTCAAACAGCTCTGGGACAAAGGACTCATCTATGAAGGTTACAAAGTTCTCCCCTACTGCGCCCGCTGTTCCACCCCTCTTTCCAACTTTGAGGCCAATCAGGGGTATAAGGAAGTTACTGATCCTGCCATCACCATCCGTTTCAAGGTGAAAGGTGAGGAAAATACCTACATTCTTGCATGGACAACCACCCCCTGGACACTTCCTTCCAACATGGCTCTTGCATTCGGTCCCGATGTGGATTATGTAAAGGTGAAAGACGGCGATGACTTCTACATTCTCGCACAGGCAAGACTTTCCGCCTACTACAAAAAAGATGAGATGCCGGAAATCGTCAGCACATTCAAGGGCAGAGAGATGGAAGGCACACAGTATGAACCTCTCTTCCCCTACTTCCTTGGCGAAAAAGCCAAAGGCGGTTATCTTGTGAAAGGGACAGAATACCAGCAGGTGAAAGAGGGATTTGACTTTGTGAAAGAAGGTGCCTACCGTGTGATCACTGCCGACTATGTGAGTACGGAAGACGGTACCGGTATCGTCCACATTGCCCCGCTTTTCGGGGAAGATGACTGTGCTGCAGGTAAAGCCTACGGGATCCCCGCAGTCTGCCCTGTGGATGCGGAATGTAAATTCACTTCCGAAATCTCCGACTATGCCGGAAGATTCGTGAAAGACGCCGATAAAGACATCATGGACCGCCTGAAAGCGGAAAGAAAACTTGTTGCCCGTTCCACGGTGAAACACAGTTATCCCCACTGCTGGCGTGATGATTCCCCCCTGATCTATAAGGCAGTCACCACCTGGTTTGTGAAGATCGATCCCATCAAACAGAAGATGCTCAATGCCAATTTCCAGATGACCTGGGTACCCTCCCACATCAAAGAGGGCAGGTTCGGAAAATGGCTGGAAAATGCCCGTGACTGGGCGATCAGCCGTAACCGTTACTGGGGCTGCCCCCTCCCCATCTGGAGAAATGAAGATACAGGGGAAATGATCTGCGTGGGTTCTGTTGCCGAACTGGAAAAACTTACCGGCAAAAAGATTACGGATATTCACAAACATTTTGTGGATGATCTGGAGATCCGTACTGAAAACGGCACCATTCTCCGCCGTGTTCCGGAAGTATTGGACTGCTGGTTTGAATCCGGCTCCATGCCCTATGCCCAGAAACACTATCCTTTTGAAAACAAAGAACACTTTGACGAAACCTTCCCTGCGGACTTTATTGCAGAAGGTCTTGACCAGACCCGCGGCTGGTTCTATACTCTGGTGGTCATGGCGGCGGCTCTCTTTGACAAGCCCCCTGCCCTGCATGTGATCGTCAACGGTCTGATCCTTGCGGAAAACGGGCAGAAGATGAGTAAACGGCTCAAAAACTACCCCGATCCGCTGGATATCGTCCGCACCTACGGGGCAGATGCCTTGCGTCTCTTCCTGCTGGGTTCTCCTGTGGTGAGAGCCGAAGACCTGAAATTTTCTGAAGACGGCATTAAAGAAGTGATGCGGGGCGTTATGCTTCCTCTCTGGAACTCTTTCAGCTTCTTCACCACATACGCCAATGTGGATAACTGGACGCCTGCCGCCGACGGCAAATGTCCGGAAAAACTTTCCAATCCTCTTGACCGCTGGATCCTTTCCTCCCTCGCGGATATGGTGGAGGAAGTCCGTATCGCCATGGATAGTTTCCAGCTGCAGAAAGCGGCAAACCGGTTTGAACAGTTTGCCGAAGATCTTACCAACTGGTATATCCGCCGCAGCCGCCGCAGATTCTGGAAGAGTCAGAATGACGGGGATAAAAATGATGCCTACGCCACCCTTTACTATGCACTTATCACCTTTGTAAAGTGTGCTGCTCCCTTCATTCCCTTTGTGACGGAAGAAATCTACCGTTCCCTGCGTACAGACTCCATGCCGGAATCTGTCCATCTCTGCGACTATCCGGAAGCAGAAACATGGAGACGGGATGCCGTTCTGGAAAAACAGATGACGGCTACAAGAACAGCAGTTTCCCTGGGAAGATTCATCCGTACCCAGAAGAATTTGAAAGTCAGACAGGCTCTGGCAAAGGCTATGATCGTTTCCGACGATGAGGAAACAAGAAATCTCATCCGGGAAACCAGTGACATCATTGCAGAAGAACTCAATGTGAAAGAAATCGTATTGAGTGCCAATGAAGAGGAACTTGTTACTTTCAGCGCAAAAGCCAACTTCAAAGTCATGGGCAAAAAACTTGGAGCCCAGATGAAAGAAGCTGCCGGACTTATCAGCAAGTTTACTTCCTCCGAAATTGCCGCTATCGTCCGCGGTGAAGCGAAAAAGATTACTCTTGCCTCCGGTCTGGAATATGAGGTGACGGAAGACGATCTTGCTGTCGTCCGTACGGAAAAAGAGGGTTTTGCCGCCGCAACGGAAAACGGCATCACCATTGCTCTGGATACCAATCTTACAGCGGAACTTATTGAAGAGGGGATCGCCCGTGAGTTTATAAGCAAGATCCAGAACATGAGAAAAGAGGCTTCTCTGGAAGTATCTGACAGGATCGAAGTGGAATTCGCCTCCGATGCGGAAGTTGTGAAAGCAGTTGCCGCCTATGTGAGCCACATTTCCGAAGAAACACTTGCCGTAAATGTGAAAAATGCCGCGTCTCTGGAAGGAGCAAAGAGCGACATCAATGGTCACGATGCCGTCATCGTCATCAAAAAAGCATAACAATAAATAAGGAACAGGGGGAATCATAACTTTCCCCTGTTTTTTTCAGGAAAATAAAACATGAGCGAAAACAAGAAAAAAAGGATCCTTTCCGGCATCCAGCCTTCCGGAGTACCCCATATCGGCAACTTTTTCGGTATGATGCGTCAGGCATTGGAATTGCAGGAAAAAGGAGATACTTACCTCTTTATTGCGGATCTCCACTCCCTTACCGTCAACCCCAAACCCCAGGAACTGCGGGAACGCATCGACCGTCTGGCACTGGATTTTCTTGCCTGCGGTCTTGATCCGGAAAAAACAGCATTTTTCCGCCAGAGCGATATCAACGGGATCTGTGAACTTACCTGGGTACTCAACTGTATCACCAATATGGGACTTCTGGAACGGGCGCACAGTTACAAAGATAAGATCGCCAAAGGCTTTGTCCCCAATAACGGGCTTTTCTCCTATCCTGTTCTGATGGCTTCCGATATCCTTATTTATAAAGCGGACAGCGTCCCTGTGGGAAAAGATCAGAAACAGCATCTGGAGATCACAAGAGACCTTGCCATCCGTTTCAATCAGATGTATGGAGATATTTTCGTGATCCCGGAACCCATCATTCCGGAAACGGTTGCGGTTGTCCCCGGGATCGACGGACAGAAGATGAGCAAAAGTTACAATAATACCATCGAACTTTTCGGCAATGAAAAACAGATCCGGAAAAAGATCATGTCCATTCCTACCGACTCCACTCCCATGGAAGACCCGAAAGACCCGGATAAATGCAATATATATAAATTGTATTGTCTTTTTGCCGATGAGATCCAAAAAGAGGAACTTGCGGCAAAATACCGGGGCGGCAACTTTGGTTACGGCCACGCCAAACAGGCACTTTTTGAAGCCTATATGGACTTTTTCGCCCCCATGCGGAAACGCAGGGAAGAGCTGGCAAAAGATCCGGGCTACATTCAGAGCATCCTGAAAAAAGGTGCGGAAAAAGCCAATGCCATTGCTTCTGAAACACTGGAAGAAGTACGCAAGGCCGTTGGTCTGCGGTAAAAAAAAACTGAACAGAAAAAATATGAAAACAGAATTTGTACCTTCTTATATTGAATCACTTTCTGAACTCAAAAAGTTCGGTATAGATTCTGTTGTTGTTGCCATCGGTGTTTTTGATGGCGTCCACAAGGGACACGCCAAACTTCTGCATGAATTGCAGAAAATGGCGATCTCTTTATCGGCATATCCGGTGGCAATGACCTTTTTTCCCCATCCCAAAAGTGTACTTTTCCCGGAAAATGCCCCGCTGCTTCTTCTTCCCCCCAATGAAAAATTGCGTCTCATCTGCAGGAACGGGGCAAAAGCGGTAGTTTCCCTCCCCTTTACAAAAGAGTTTGCCCTTCTTTCCCCGGAGGATTTTTTACAGAAATGTCTTTTCGGACACGATGTGGAAGTCAAAGGGATCTGCGTAGGGCATGACTGGAAATTCGGAAACAAAGGAAAAGGGGACAGATTTTTTCTGGAAAAAGCGGCACTGGAAAAAGGTTTTCTCTTCAAAGCGGTGGAGGAACTGCGTAAGGAAGACGGGAAAACTGTCAGCAGTACGGCGATCAGAGAGTGTATTGCCAAAGGGGAACTTTCTGAAGCGGAAAAAATGCTGGGCCGTCCCTACAGATTTTATGGAGTGGTGGAAAAAGGCTATCAGGTGGCAGGGAAAATCCTTGCCACACCCACAGCCAATTTGAAACTGCAATATGGCGTATTGCCGCCCCTGGGGGTATATGCGGCAATGGTGGATGTGGAGGGGAAAATCTATCCGGCGGCAATGAATGTGGGCGTTGCCCCCACCTTTGAGGCGCGTTACGGAAAAATCGAACCCCGGATAGAACTGCATCTGCTTGTTCCGCCGGAAGAAAGTCTGTACGGGAAATATATTTCCGCAGAACTGGTTTCTTTCATAAGGGAGGAGAAGAAATTTGATTCTCCTGCGTTACTGAAAGAACAGATCGGAAAAGATATTCAGCAGATCCTTCAGGCGATCACAGAAAAAGAAAAAAATTAAGAAAATCAGGATAAAAAGGGAAAGGAGAGAAACTATGGAAGAGGAAAAATATTTAAGTGTGATGGATCTTGCCGCGCAAGTGGGAGTCCCCAGAACCACTATCAATGACTGGTTGAGTAAATATTCCCAGTTTATTACCAGTATTCAGCAGGGCAGAAGAAGAGTCTATTTGCAAAATACGGTTGTCATTCTTAAAGAGATCGGCTCTCTGCGTTCTTCCGGACTTTCCTTTACAGAAATCGAAAAGCGCCTTGCCATGACGCATCCCATTCAGGCTGTTCCGGCAATGGAGGAATTGCCTTTGCAGGAAAAAGAAGAAGCAGAAAAGAAAGAAGAAAAAGTTTCTTCCGGACAGGAAAATATTTCCTCCGGCAATACAGAAAATTCTTTACAGATCGTTCCTGCCTCCAAAGATGATTTTGCCCATCTTGTGGAAAGTATGGCAATTCTTTCGGGCAAATTATTGGAAGAGGAGAAAAAACGCTCCCGTAATGTCCGGTTGGCAACAGGAGCATTTTTCCTTATATTTCTTGCTTTTGCGACCATTGGCGCAATGCTGCATATTCATTTTCAGCGTCTGGAAAAGGAGAATGTGCGTCTGAAAGAATTGAATACGAAAACCAATGAGAGACTTTCCGTTACGGAAAAGAATGCCATATCCCTTCAAGGGGAAAATTCTGCATTCAAAGTAAATATCCGGCAACTGGAAAAAGAGTTGATCCAGCAGAGGAAAGATTTTGCAAAGACAATAGATACTGTTATCACGAAAAAAGAGGCGGCAATCGCCAAAGAACGGGAAAGATTTGCTTCTGAAAGACTTTCTTATCTTAAAAAACTGGAAGAAGCCGATAAAAAGATAAGAGAAACAAGAAAACGGGAAATGGATGCCCATAAAAAGGTAGTTGATGCGCAAAAAAAAGCGATGGAAGCGCAAAAAAAAGTGATGGAAGCGCAAAAAAGGGAAATGGATGCAAAAAAAATATTGGAAGAAAAGAATAAAAAAGAAATCCCCGGCAAAAATTCCCTCACTCTTCCCGTAGAAAAAAAGGATGGTAAAATAAAAGAAGCAGGAAAAGATAACGGGGAGAAAAAATGAGGCGGATTGCTCTTTTTCTCCTGATTTTCCCGGCAGTATTCTGTGCAGGCGCAGAAAGTAAAGATCTTTTGCGGCAAAAAGCAGCCTCCGGGGATGCCAAAAGTGCGTTCCAGTTGGGCAATGACTATTTTTACGGGGAAAACGGACGGAAACAGAATCTTCTTCTTGCCTCCCATTGGTATTTGCTTGCGGCGAAAAAAAATATTCCGGAGGCAATGTATAATTATGCCATCGCTGCGGAAAGACTTGCCAAAACGCCCAAAGATGTGTATAAAGCCTTTCAATGGTATCAGAAAGCAGCGGAAAAAGATTTTGATCCGGCAAGATTCCGGCTGGCAACATTTTACGCAAGCGGGTTGAAAGACGATAATGGAAAAGTTTTGATTCGTAAATCTCCGGCATCGGCATTGGAGCAGTTGGAAATTTTAAACAGTCGCGAGTATCTTCCGGGGGAGTTGCAGTTGGCGGCATTGCTTCTGCAACCAGCCATCCCACCGGCAAGACAGGCAAGAGCATACAGGATCTTAACAAAAGTATGTGCCAGAAAAAATCCGCCTCCGGAAGCCTTACGGATGCTGGCAGATTGTTTTTATAACGGGATCGGATGCAGTAAAAACCTGACAAAAGCCTTTGTATATCTGCAAAATGCCTCCCGGCGGGGGGATGGGGAAGCAGCCGCCAAACTGGGGTATTTTTATGAAAACGGGCTTATCGGAGAGAAAAAAGATTTGAAACAAGCCTATGTATATTACAAAAAATCTGCCTTGCGGGATCACCCTATGGGACTTTATAAATATGGGGACGCCCTTTTTGACGGCTATCTGAAAGAAAAAGGAAAAGGCAGAAAAGAAGCCATGGATTATTTACGGAAATCAGCCTCAAAAGGATGTGTTCAGGCGATGTATAAACTGGGCACGATCCATGAACTTGGTCTTGGCGGGGAAAAAGTCAATACCGGGATCGCCGCAAGGTGTTATTATGAAGCGGCGAAAGGGGGTTTTGCGCCTGCCCAGTTCAAATTCGGACAATTTTTTGCCGAGGGCAAGGGAGTGAAAGCGCAGGATGACGGTGCGGCATTTTACTGGTATAAACAGGCAGCGATCCAGGGTTATGCTCCGGCGATGCGTTGTGCGGGGATAGCCGTCTTGGAAGGCAAAGGGGTCAACCGCAGCCGGACACAGGGAATGCGACTCCTGGAAGCTGCGGCGAAAAAAGGGGATGTTACCGCCATACGGTTATTGGAAACCATGCGGTGAATGTTTTTTTCTGCGGTGGTCAAACCGAGGATTTTCTGCGGTTGCACTCTTTGCAAAGCATTTGACAATTTTCTGCAAGGGTTTTACCGCCTTTACTCCATGGGGTAATGTGGTCGCCTTCCATTTCTTCCAGTTCAAAATGTTTACGGCATATTTTACAGATCCCTTTCTGTTTTTCGTATGCTGTTCTTTTCATACGGTTGTCAAATGTTCTTACAGATAAATATTTTTCCTGCCTTGTAAGCACATAGGGATATATTCCCTTTTTACTGGTAACATCATCATCTGCCATAAGTTCAGCAATTTCTTTTTCAAGCTCTGCTGTGTCAATCACAATATCTTTATACTGATTATATAAGAATCCCCAATCTATACCTTTCATTTCTTTACGGTATTTGATAAAGGTATTTTCCACCCACCCTATGACACTGCGGAAATACAAAAAGAGTTCATTGGCATTGGGAGCAAACTGATGTTCTGCCATATATCCGCAAATATCCCCGTTATTGATCCATTTGAGAACGGTTTCCAGATAGTCCTGCCTGATAGGTGAGCCTGTCATATAATCACTTGCCATTTTCCATGCCGGGCATTGGGATTTTGAGAATTTCTGTTTTGCATCACTCAACCAGGAACCGGTATAAACGGCGTTTCTCAATTCCTGATCGGTCAATTTTTCTCCTGCAATATTGATTATTTTGAACCAATCGAGTTTTTCTTTGTCGTTCCCGTCGCAAAAATAGACCATGACTTTATAATCCAGTATTTCCAGTTTTTCTGTTTCGGTAAGATTATGAAATGCCCTTTTATTTATGGAAAATCCGCCATGCACATATTGACAGAAACTTATTGTCCTCTGCTGACCGTCCAATACTTCAAAAGTTCCATCTTCATTTTTTACCCAGTACATCACATTCAAAGGAAAACCTTTTATAATGGTATCAATTACCGCATCTCGCTGTGCATCTTTATAGACAAATTCTCTCTGATATTTCGGGCGGATATTGAGTTTTCCATTATAGCCTGTGACACCGTTTTCCTCATTATCCATATAATTTTCGGCTATCTCCCTTACGGAAATTTCATGCAGTTCAATTTTCATTTGTTGTTACTCCTTTTTTACGGATGAGGATTCTGAAATACGGGCATTTTCCATTTATTGATAAATCTTTATCGTCCATTCCTTTACGGAATTTGATAATTTCAAACTGTTCCGGATTATATTTATCCAAAAAGGTTATCGGAACCCCCATAATTCCATCATAGTCATAGGGAATATCCGTTGTTTTTCCAACATTTATAGCATCGTAATTATCAAAGCGCGGATATTCTTCAGCATTGTAGCGTTTATACAGGTCTAATTCTTCGTGCCTTTTGGAATAATCCAGATTTGTAAACCATCTTACTCCAACCACCCGTACATATTTATTACCTTTTTCATCCAGTCGCAACGATTTGGAATACACATTATAATATTCCGGAACCCTGAATTCCCTATCACCACTGTGAATACTTGCTCCCAGCCAAAGTTTATTTTCTTTGATCAAGGGAAAAATTTCTTTATAAGTAATAGCGTTCTGATTACCGATAATAACAAACTTCTTATCATATTCCACCAACTGCGCCACATATTCCCGGAAAAGAGAGAAAGGTGGATTGGTCACGATAATATCGGCTTCTTTCAGTAACGCCACACACTCTTCTGAACGGAAATCCCCATTCCCTTTCAAGGCAGTAAGAATATTTTTACGGTTTTGCAAAAGCAGTTTCACATCAGTAAGATCTGTTGCGCCATCGCCGTTTTCATCCGTTATTTCTGTAATTTCGATTTTATGGGCGACAAGGGGTCTTTCACGGTCTTTCATGCCGAAAAAGTGAAATAGAGGCAGTTCTTCCCCTGCAACAGGAGAGCGTTCATAACAGGTTGCAATCAATTTTTTCAACCCGAAGAAATTGAAATTCATCGCAAAATATTTAAAAAAGTTGCTTTCAAAAGGGTCATCACAATTACAAAAAACGGTTTTGCCTTTAAAGTGTTCCTTATAATGCCGCAATTCTTTTTCAATGTCGGTAAGTTGCGTGTAAAATTCATCCTGTTTGGCTTTATTAGCCTTTTGCAAATTTTTGTTTCCTGCCATCTGTGGTTTTCTCCGTATTTTGGGAAACACCACAAAAAAAAGAGGTGCATCCCTGATTCATACGCACCACATGTCCACCACAGACATACACAACGATACAAACGCAGAAATGCACCGTGTATGAAACACGGCACAAAACTCCATTCTCCGTTGTGTTTAGGCTTTTATACAAGGTGGTGGTTTGTGGTGCAAGCCTGAAATTTCAGCTGTAAATTTTTATATCAGAAAAGTTTTATTTTGTCTGTTTTTTATCCTTTCGTTAAAATTGACGGATGGCTTGCTGAAATATAACCCTCTGAAAAGAGAAATTCAACTTGAAAAACAAAAATCTCTCACTTTTTTACACAAAAAAAATTTTTTCTCTTGCATTATTGAAAAAAGCGTGCTATCTTTCAATAGGTTCTTTTATTAATATATAAAGTGGCAGCAATGTAAAAATGAATGAAGATAAAGAAAAAAACTCCCCTTTGAGAGATTATCCCATGTTTGAAGAGGATGATTTGCAGGAAAATCCCGCAGAAAATCCTCCGGAAGATATCATCCCTCCCGGACGCAGTAAAATCGGGAAAAAATATTCTCCTTCCACCGGCAGGAAAATTTCTCCCGCGGAGGAAGAATTGCCTGTTTATGTGTTCAAGATCCAGTATATCCTTTCCGCCATTCTCATTCTGCTTTTTCTCCTTGCCATTTTCTCCTATTCGCCCGCAGATACTTCCATCATTGACGGCGGAACCACGGCTCCCCTTTCCAATTTCTGCGGACTTCTGGGGGCACATCTTTCCAAATTTTTCTTTTATGTTTTCGGACTTGCCACTTATCCCATCGTTCTGCTTCTCACCTTGTGTGCCATCCGGTCATTCATCCCGGTTCCCATGAAACGCAAAGGGTACTTTTTTTCTCTTGCAGCCGCAATTGCCGGCATAACTCTGCTTATGGCGATCTCCCCGCAGGATTTTGCGTTGCGTACAGACTCTTTGGGTATCGGCAGAATGGATGAACCGCTTCTGGCTCTTTCCGGCGGGGCGTTGGGAGCATTTTTTGCTGCGCCGGAAACAAAATTATATCCCGCAGGTTTTCTGCGTATGTATATCGGAACAGTGGGGACAAGTGTTGCCGCGCTTGCTCTTTTGGTTTCCGGACTTGTATTTATATTCCTTGCGGACTGGAAAGATATACTGAAAAAACTTCTTGCCTCCCATTTTTCCCTTTCTCTGCCGCTGTGGAAAAGAAAGTCGGCTCTCAATGTTGCTTCTTCTGATGAAGAGGAAGAGGAAATCTCCCCCCTTATCACTCCGGCAACAAGAAGAAAAAGAACGCTGGAAACTTCTTTGCCGGAAAAAGAAAATTTTTCCGATGCGGAAGAAACAATGGAGGAAGATCCCCGCTTTGCCGCTTACCATGAAGAAATGGATAAACTTCTTGAAGAAGAGGAGGAAGAAGAAGACAACTTGCAGAAAGTCACCGTGGAACAGGAAGAACTCTCCGGAGAAGCTCTTCACCAGATCCGGCAGCTTCCCGGAGAAACTGAAAATAAAAATATTTCCACAGATGCTTATGCGGTCAATCAGCAGGATAAAGCCCTCGGAGCCGCCTCCCCCCTTAAAGAAGAAGTCGTTTACAATGGCAATTTTGAATTGCCGCCTGTTCCCATGCTCACCCAGCCTCCGGCGGATGCCAAAACGGAGGATGCCGCCCATCTCAACAAGGCAAAGGCTACTTTGCAGGCAACTCTGGACAGTTTCGATATTGCCGGAAGCGTCTCCGGTACGATCGTGGGCCCCCGTATCACCCGTTTTGAGATCACTCTTGAACCCGGCGTGAAAGTGGACAAAGTTACCGGTATCCAGAATAATATTGCTATGGATATGTGTGCTACAAGTGTGCGTGTCCTTGCCCCCATCCCCGGCAAAAATGCGGTGGGGATCGAAGTACCCAACAAAATCTCCAATATGGTCTTTATCCGCGAGTTGTTTGAATCTGCCGCATGGAAGGAATCCAATGCGGATATCCCCATTATTCTGGGAAAAGATGTTGCCGGAAAAGTCATTGTCACCGACCTTGCCAAAGCCCCTCACCTGCTTATTGCCGGTTCAACAGGAAGCGGAAAAAGTGTATGTATGAATACTCTTATTATGAGTCTGCTTTACAAATTTTCCCCCTTTGATCTCAAACTGATCATGGTTGACCCGAAATTTGTGGAATTGGAGATGTACCGCCCCCTCCCGCATCTGATCACACCGGTAGTGAACGATCCCAAAAAAGTCCCCTTTGCCCTGCGCTGGGGAGTCAATGAGATGGAACACCGTTATCAAATGCTTGCAAGGGTCAAGGCAAAAAATCTCAATGCCTTTAACAGCCGCCCCAAAGATCCTGTCCCTGTTCCGGATGAAAATGGAGATATCATCCCCCAGAAACTCCCCTATCTGCTTATCATTGTAGACGAATTGGCGGATATTATGATGACAGAAGCCAAAAGCGATGTGGAAACCAGTATCTGCCGTATTGCCCAGAAAGGACGGGCGGCGGGTATCCATCTGGTCATTGCCACCCAGACCCCCAGAAAAGATATCATTACCGGAACGATCAAAGCCAATCTGCCCACAAAGATCTCTTTCAAAGTTTCCAACTTTACCGACAGCCGCGTGATTTTAGATACCATGGGCGCGGAAAAACTTCTGGGAAAAGGCGATATGCTTTTTAAAGGCCCGAGCGGGGAAATGGAACGCATCCAGGGTTCTATGGTTTCCGATCCGGAGATCCAGAGGACGGTGGATTTTGTTTCCAGTCAGGTCCCCCAGAGTTTCAACGATACTGTGCTGCTTGAACCCGGAACCGGAGAAGATGTGGAAGAACCCGATGACGGAGCAAACTCTTTCCCGGAAATAGATATGGAAGAGGAAGAGGCTTCCGAAAATGCGGCAATGACGGAATATATCAGAGCGGCATGTGCCAAATATCTGAAAAGTTCCGATGATGAAAAATTACGGAAAGCATTGGAGATCATGCTGCGGGAAGGCAAGATCAGTACGTCCTACTTGCAGAGACGCATGACCATTGGATATAACACCGCCGCAGAGATCATTGATACATTTGAAAAACGCGGACTTGTTTCCGCACCTCTTCCCGGAGGTCAGAAACGCACTATTCTCGTATTCGATGAACTGGGCAGACCGGAATAAAAAACAATAATCACAAATAAGCAGAAATAAGCAGTGTACCATTGGAGGTAAAAGATGACACAACTTCCTGAAGAACAATATAAACCCTTTGACGGGGAAAATAAAGAAAATGCCCCCCTTACTGTGGCAAAAACCGAAGATCTTTTTTCCATACTGCCCCGGGAAGAGAAAAACAGGATGGATGAAAATTCCGATTTGATCAAAGAATTGCCGCAGGAAGAAAAAAATGAGTTTCTTTCTGCTTCTGTCCCTGCTCATCTGCCTGAAACTTCTGAAAAAGAGCAGTTGGAAATCCTGCCCGCAGAAGAAAATATAATGGAGAAAGTTGCAGCTTTTTCTCTTACAGAGGAAAATTCTTCCCCGGAGGAAGTGGTAAAATCTCTCCCGCAGGAAACACTTTCTTCTTCTGCGCCTGCTGCACCCGCCTCTACCGTTGCGGAAAAGAAAGAAGAAAAAAAGAAGATTTCTCTCATCCATCTCACGGGCAGCACACTGGGACAATTGCTTACAGCTGCAAGAAACGAACAGAATATGACCATTGAAGAAGTCTCTTCCATTACCCTTATCCGGGCAGATTACATCCGGGCATTGGAAATGGATTCCCATAATGAACTGCCCCCTATCATTTTCATCAAAGCCTATGTACGGGCACTGCGGGCTCTTTACAATCTTGATGAAGACTCTGCAAAAATGCTTCAGGAGATGCTTGCTGATATTGAAAACCCGGCAGATGTACCGGAAAAAGTAGTGGATGAACTCAATAAAAATGTGCAGATCAATGAAGAAGAGGCAAGAAAAGTGCGTCTGACCGGTTATTATCTTATCGGAGTGGTGACAGCCCTTTGCATCCTTGCACTTTCCCTCATCATCTATTTTGCCGCAATACGGGGCAAAAATGTGCAGGAGGAAGAAAAGACCGCAAAGGCAGAAAAGACAGAAAAAACTCTTCCTGCGGAAAAATCCGCCTTTGATCCCGGCAGGCTCTCCACACTCATTCCTCCGGTCATTCCGGAAGAACAGGAGTTGCCTTTGCCGGAAGCCAAACGCCGTGTTTCCGGCAAGTGATCCTTCAACGCCATAAAAAAAATGTGTGAAAAAACGCTTCCTGAAATAGAAGAACTCCCGGAAAAAAGGGAGGAGGAAAATTTTCCAGACCGGATATTCCCTGCCCTTTTTCTTCTGCTTCTTCTCTTCTGTATACCCGGCAAACTCTTATTCAGCCTTACCCAATACCGTCAGGAAACTCTTTTTTCCACTTCGGCTCTTGCCGCGTTTTCTATTGCATTTATCTTTTTTGCCCGGACGGGACATTGGAAAAGGATAAGAGAACTATTTTCCCGGAAGTGTTTTCTTTACCCCTTTCTATTGCTTTTTCTTCTGCCGTTTCTGCAAATGGGAACGCTTTCAAATTCTCTTGGACCGGAAAACTTTTTCCTCCCGTATTTTTACCTTTTTCTCCCGCTGTTTTCCTGTATTTATGGGGATAGTTTCAGAAAAAAACTGCCGGTAATTTTTGCCTGGACAGCAGGCATACTCTTTCTGATAACCTTTTGCGGCACATTTTCCAATAAATATTATTACCACATTATTTACGGCATCCCCGGCAACCGGAACTGGAATGCGGCGCTTCTTCTTGCCTTATCCCCTTTTCTGCTCTATTTTCTTTTTACTTTTCTGCGGAAAAAATTTCATTTATCTCTTTTGAAAAGTATTTTTATTCTTTTGATTCCTCTGGCAATGGTTCTCTATACACTTTATCATACGGGCTCTCTGGGAACAATAGTAAGTATTGCTGGAGGGTGTATTTTTTTCCTCCCTGCAATGCTGCCTGCTGCTTCCTTACGGAAAAAGACATTCCTTATTCTGTGTTTTCTCTGTATTCTTCTGGCAGGACTTCTTTTTCTTTCCAGAGAAAAAATCCTTCCTTACCTTTATAAAAGCGGTTCAGCGGCAGAAAGAGTGGAGTTATTTTCTTCCGCCGTTACAGTTCTGTGGAAAGATACTCCGATACAGGGAAACACCTTTGCCGGGATCGAAGAAATTCTTTCCGGAAACAGAAGCACAAATTACTTTCTTGTTCTGAATCCTGCGATCCGCAGTCCCCACCCCCATAATCACATGCTTTATATGATGCTTGGCTGGGGGCTCGTCGGCGGTTTGATTTTCTGGGGGATATTCCTTGTTCTTGTTCCGGTAATAAAAAGTTACTTTTTTCTTATAAGTGAAAAGGGAAGATATGAGGAAAAATTACTTTTTCTTTCCCTTGTTCTTCTGCTTACCCATGCCCAGATCGATCTGGTTCTGGAAGTTCTGCCTACGGGGGCAATTACACTCCTGTTGCTGGGATTGTGCTGGGAAAAAAGTTTTTCCGGCGGGAAAAATTGCGGGAACGAAACATTCCAACGTTCCGGAATGGGCAGAATTTTCTGTTATATTGCCGGATCCTGTTTCCTCTTTTTCGGCGTATTTCTTGCGGGGAAACAAATTGCGGTAATGACTCTGAAAGAAAAACTGTATTCCACCGGAAAACCCCTTCCGGATAAAGAACAGAAAAAATATATACAGAGTCTTGCCTTCCTTGCACCGGAAAATCCCACGCTTCTTTATGACCTTATGCTGCTCTCTCTGCGGCAGCATGACCCCCGTACGGCATTATTCCTTGCAGGACTTATTGAAAAAGGAGCGACCCCCAATTATGCAAGAACACACTCTGCAAAAGCCCACGCATTTCTTATGCTTGGCAATGTAGATGCTTCCCTTGAAGAATTTGCAAAGGATGCACAGCAATATCCCACAGCGATCCTCCCCATATATAATATGATGCAAATAGCAGAAAGAAATAATAAAAAGCAGCTTCTTCCTCTGCTGAAAAAAGAGTTTGAAGAAAGAATCCACATTCTGCGCCTTACAAAAGAAGAATTTTCTTCCATGCTGAAAAACCCGGTAAATGAACTTATGCCGTGGCGTTATTCTGATGGTGACAACTACGGCAACTGGAAGACACGCTTTGCAAAATAAAAATATTTGTTTTTATTTTCCATTTTTCACGCACAAAACAATGTAATATATTTTATACTGAAAATAAAAACATAACTTATTATTTAATAAGATAATACAACTTTTCTTATTTTCAAGCATCAAGTTTATTTTTTTCTTTTTTTTATTTTTCTCCCTCCCCTTGCATTCCATTGATAAAATGCTATTTTTATACAAGAAAAATCTAAAACAGAAAGGAGGAAATACAGAAAATCATATTTTCAATGTGGCAATTTCAAAAGTCATAAAAAAATGACAAAGATCAAACTTTTCAAGGGGGAAAATTGTGATGATCAAAGTAAAACCGATTTTTATTTTTCTTGCAGGAACATTTTTTTCTGCAACGACGGCTTTTTCCGGAACGCAGGCAAACGACCGGACTGAGGAAGAGAAACAAACTTTGCGTTTTGTTCAGG
The DNA here is from genome assembly GCA_017629515.1 of Lentisphaeria bacterium. Taxonomy (GTDB): domain Bacteria; phylum Verrucomicrobiota; class Lentisphaeria; order Victivallales; family UBA1829; genus RGIG5327. The sequence goes on from JAGBXB010000018.1 coordinate 42,208, forward strand.
ATGATGCCCAGGATTATATGGTCTCCAAGATCTATATTCTCAAATATGCCCAGAGCAACGATCTTATGCCCTTTGTCCAGTCCATGGTAAAAAGGTATAACATGAATTCCATTGTCAACTGCATCGAGTACGGCAATGAGAACCAGCAGATCCTTACAGTAACATGTCCGGTGGGGATGATGCCCTATGTGGATGAGTTTATCAAAATGGCTGACCGCAATATCACCATTGACGGGAAAGTACCCGATGATATTATCCGGGGAACAGGTATCACCAGAGCCGTTTACCAGCCAAAATACCGTTCAGGTCAGGATCTTGTCAATATGATCGTCAATGGTCTTATCAATGCCGGTCCTTACGGTTCAGTATATGGCTGGGATCAGAATTCCAACCAGATCTATTGGAAAGACAATACCACCAACAGCCAGTTTGTGTATCAGTTTCTGGGTTTTATTGACCGCCCTGCGCCCCAGATAGAGATGCAGTTCAAGATCTATCAGATAAGGGAAAGCACATTGCGGGATATGGGTATAGAATATCTGGCATGGAAAAACGGCCCCGGTTTGAATATATTCCAGGTGGGGTGGCGCGTTCTGGATCTGTCTTCATCGGGAAGTGCCGCATTGCAGAGTTTTTCCGGGCCATTGGGGGGATTCTTTTTTGCACCCCAGTTTGATGCCTCTTTTATACGGCTTCTGCAACAGAATGGAACGGCAAAGATTATGGGCGAAGGTGCGCTCACCGTTTCCAATTCCGACACAAATTCCTACTCAATATCCTTTAATCCCCAGTTGCAGAATATTGTAAAAAATACCAGTGACCAGACACAGGTGGGGATAAGTGCGGCAAGCAGTCAGAAAGCGCAAACTTTTCTTACGGTGACAGGTCCGGTTGCCTGTATCCACGGAGAACAGGAGATACTTTTTACGGTTCCGGATTATGCTCCGGGACAATATGCCCACAGCAAAGGCACACTCTTTTTTGCCTATACTTTTTCCGCAGCGGATGCGGTGGAAAGAAATTCTTTCGGTACGGAATTGGTGGAAACAAGTTCCTTTACAGGCAATATCAGTATGCCATTGAACAAGGAAGTGCTTCTGGCAAAATGGAGCAAAGAACAGAAAGTGGAACAATCTATCGGTATCCCGTTTTTATCCCGGATACCCATCCTGAAATATCTTTTCGGCACAACAACTACTTCTGTGGAGAAAAGTTATTTTTATGTAACGGCACATGCAAAATTACTGGATACCGGAATGCAAAGTATGCAGGCAGGAAAATTGGCGCGTTTAAAATAAAAGGAGTGGAAAATGAAACATCTTGCAAAATATGATCCTCAATATTCTTCCCGCAGGCTCAATGAAAAATATTCATCCTGCTGCAAAAAATCTGTTTATGGGAATACGGAACAGACAGGTGAGACCCATTTGCAGAAAAGAAAAAAACATTTTGTCATTGAACAGGAGGAAAAGAAAAACAATAAGCACCTTTCTTCCGGTACGATCTGCCGTATCGGAATTCCGGAGGAAACAGCAGTTTCTCCGGGAAAAAATCTGGCGGAAATCCCCGATGGAAAGAAAAATGATTATTTCAGCAGAAAAAAAAGATTTTTTCCTCCGCCCTTTTCCAATCCTCTCTCCAGATTTTTTCCGGCATTCCTGTTTCTTTTCCTTCTGCCTACCAATCTCTTTTTCTTACAGGCTGCCCCCGTACCGGGTACTCCCAGAGACTCCAATTTCAATAATACGACAGGTTACGGCAATACCCGTATTGAGGCACAGTTGGTGGTGGGGGTAAAGGAAAATACAAAAGTATTGCACTTTATACGGGACAATAACGATCCCAGGGTAGTTACAAAGACCTACCACATCAAAAACGTGGATGCGTATGAATTCCGGGATTATTTACGGCAGATGGTCCAGGCAAAAAGAGTGGGGAATACTTCTTTGCAGCAGCAATACCCCCTGAATACAGCGGCAACAGCCACAACTCCGGCAGCAGCGACAGTAAGTACTGCAACTGTGACCACTCCTGTCAATGCCCAACCTACCTACAATCCGGCGGTACAACTGGGCAGCAATACAGCAGTAGAGTGCCTTAAATATGCCGATGGAACGGGTCTTTTGATCGTCAGTGCCGAAGAATACCGTTTCAAAGACCATAAAAACGGTATGGGCATTGATTCCATGATCCAATTTCTGGATAAACCCCAGATGGGGGCTTTTCTGGGAACCCAGACCTTTTTCTATATCCCCAAATATGTTCCGGCACGCAATTTACTGCCGCTGATACAGAATGTGGGCATGAATATCACCGATGTAACGGAGATCTGGCAGGGGGCGGATGCGGTAACAAACGATCCGGCATTGAATTGGCTGCTTTTTGATGTGACTAATTATTCCATGTATAACATTGAAAAAATGCTCAAAGAATATGACCGTCCCATTCCGCAGGTCAGACTTGTCATCACTGTCTATGAGATCTATGATGAAGATGATGAAAAAATGGGGTTGGATTTCCAGGCATGGAAAAACAATGCCGGGGTGGATCTTTTTTCCGGCGGCGGCAGATTCCGGGACAACTGGGCATCCTCCTATGGCGGGACGATGCTCCAAACCGGTTCGGAAAGAACAAGTTTTTTTAACTTCAATCCGAAATGGAGTTCAAGGTATATTGATTTTCTTTCCAGTACAGGCAAGGCAAAAGTTCTGCATACAGGGGAACTCTGTATAAGAAACAATACTTCCGCGACACTGAACAGAACAACAGCCATATTCTATTCCGACTCATCCAATCCTCCTGCAGACGCCCAAACCACTCCGGATCTGGGAGTGAATGCCTATAAATTATTTTCACAGATCGCAAACAGGATCATACAAAATGATATTCCTGTGGGGAAAGGGAATGTTTCCGTTGCGGAAAAATCGGATTCTTTCGGCTTTACCATGACAGTAAACAATGCGTCGGTCAATCTTCTGGAAACCCGTTTTGATGCGGTCATCCAAAATACAAGTCTCATCGGCTTTACCTCCAACGGGGCTCCCAGGATCGCTCCCGGAAACAGTATCAACCTTACCATAAGTCTGCCTATGAACAAAAACACCTTTATCATAGGCGGATTAAAGAAACAAAATATTGTGGAATCCTCCAACGGCATCCCGTTTTTGAGTGATATTCCCATTCTGGGATATCTTTTTTCCACAAAATCCAAGTCTGTCAAAACAACAGAACTTGTCATTGCGGGAAAATGTATTCAGGAATTTCCTGACAATATGACTGCTCCCGTGATCCCCAACTGGAAAAAATAAGGCAAAAACTCTTTTCCATGATGCCCCTCTTTTCTTTTGCGGAACACTTATTTTTTGTGGACGGCATAAAGAAAACGGGGCACGTGGAATATATCTTCTTCGATCCTGCACTCAGTGAAAAACCCGGTTTTTTCTGCGGTTTCCACTGCTCGACAGCCCTGTTCCCCGCCCAGTTCAAAAATGATTGCGCCGGAAGAATCTTTTTTCAGATACAAGGGAGAATCAAGAATCGCCCTTTCAATGATCGCAAAGCCTTCGTCATCGGCAAAAAGAGCTTCCCGCGGTTCATAATCCCGCACATTCGGAGGAAGATTTTTTTCCTCTTTCCAGGGGATATAGGGCAGATTTGCCACGATTACATCAAAAGATTTTCCGGCAAAAGGGGAATAAAGATCGCCTTGAAAAAACTGCACATTTTCAAGGGATAATTTTTTGCGGTTTTCTTCTGCTATTTCCAATGCTTTCAGCGAGATCTCGCTTCCCGCTACTTTCACATCCCTTCTCTCATAAGCAACAGAAAGACTTATCGCCCCGGAACCGATCCCCAATTCACAAAGAGTTCCCCTCAAAGGCAGATTTTTCAATACCAGATCCACCATTGCCTCCGTTTCCGGCCGGGGGATCAATACTCCCGGCGCAACAGATAAATCGATTTCCCGGAAAGGCGTCCAGCCGAAAATATATTGAAAGGGTTCGTTTTTCAACCTTCTTGCGGCAAAAGATTCCATTTTTTCATATTCCGCATCCGTTATGATTCTTTCCGGATAAAGGACAAGTTCGATATGAGGAATGGAAAGGACTTCACTGGCAATGTAATCGGCTTCTGTTCCGGCGGATTCAAAATGATTTTCTTCAAATCTCCGGGTAAGGTTTTTACGGTATTCTTCAAGAGTCATAGTATGATTTCCCCCGTGAAAGCATAAAAAAAGACGGACTTCCACAAGAAAAAGCCCGTCTTAAAAAAACAGTGATCTTATTCGCCGTACACAGTTACCTTATACATGCCATAAGTACCCAGTACATTGATGACCTTGTAACTTGCCCAGGAGATTTTTGTGATCGCACCGGCATTGGCAGCGGCATTGAGAGAAGCATTGCCGACAGCAATAAGACCGAGCAGAGAGGTACACTTTGCAGAGGCTTCCTTACTGTAAGTAAGTTCCCCGTTGCCCAGAGCCGCAGGCAGAGTCACATCGGTATAGAGACAACCGAAAGGAATGGCTGTGGCACAGCCTGTAATAACGGTCATGGCAAGGATACCCGCCACGAAAACAGCAATTTTTTTTGTAATAGACATACTTTACCTCCATAAGTTTTATTTTTGAGAATTTTCTCATTTAAGAATATAGCAGAAAGTTTTTTTATTGCAAATGCAAAAAGGGAAAAAAGGAATATTTTTTCTTCCTTTTTACTTTTTTTTCAAAAAAAACAAAAAAATTTCCGCTAAAAAAATTGTTCCCCTCTTTCCGTTTCAGCAAAATGGTGCTATATTTATATACAAATGCCGGTACAGATTGCTTTCCGGCACTTCTACAATCAAAAAGGAATGAGGTTTACTTATGGCACTCTGGGGCGGGCGTTTTGCAGAAGCAACACAGAATTCGGTACGGGATTTCACAGAATCCATCTCTTACGATAAACGGCTTTATAAATATGATATCATGGGCAGTAAGGCACATGCCTCCATGCTTGCGGAATCCGGCATCATTCCCGCATCTTCCGCAAAAGCCATCATTGAAGAATTGGATAAAATCGAAAAACGCATTGATGAGGGCAATTTCACCTTCACCGCCGATCTGGAAGATATCCACATGCACATTGAATCCGAACTTATCGCCAAACTGGGCGATGACGGAGCAAGAGTACATACCGCCCGCAGCAGAAACGATCAGGTCAATCTGGATATCCGCCTTTACCTGCGGGATGAAACAAAAAATATCGCAGAAAGGATACGGCTTCTGCAAAAAGCACTTGTGGAAAAAGCAGAAGAACATAAGGAAACCATCATGCCCGGGTTCACCCATTTGCAGCATGCCCAGCCGGTTCTTTTTGCCCATCATCTCCTTGCGTATGCGGAAATGTTTGAACGGGATATCGGCAGATTGATGGATGCACGCAAACGCCTGAATGTCCTTACATTGGGTTCCGGCGCCATTGCCGGAGCAACATTGCCCATCAACAGGGAAAGTGTGCAGAAAAAACTTGATTTCCCCGCCATCTCCCGGAACAGTATGGATGCGGTCGCCTCCCGGGATTTCACCTGTGAAGTTCTCTCCGCCCTTGCCATTTTTGCCATGAATATTTCCCGGCTTTCCGAAGATATGATTTTGTGGATGTCCCAGGAATTTTCCTTTGTGATGCTTCCGGATGCCTATTGCACAGGTTCCAGCCTTATGCCCCAGAAGAAAAACCCGGATATTGCGGAAATTTCCAGAGGAAAAACCGGCAGGATCTATGGTTCTCTCATGTCCATACTCACCATCTGCAAAGGTCTTCCCCTTACCTACAACAGGGATCTGCAGGAGGATAAAGAAGGACTTTTTGATGCGATCGACACGGTCAACGGTATCCTTTCCGTATTTCCCCCCATGATTGCCGGACTTACTGCAAATAAAGAAAATATGCTTAATGCGGCTTCCGATCCGGGACTTCTTGCCACAGATCTGGCTGAAAAACTTGTGAAAAAAGGCGTTCCTTTCCGTACTGCCCATCACAGAGTGGGGGCACTTGTCCGCTTTGCCGGGGAAAAGAATAAGAAACTCAATGAACTTTCCACAGAAGAAATGGCTGGCGTCATTCCCGAATTTGATGAAAGCATGAAAGACGTGTTCCAATCTCCTGCTGCGGCGATCGAAGGCAGGGATATATATGGTGCCACAGGTTATAAACAGGTTGCCGCCCAACTGGCTTTCTGGGTAAAACATCTTCAAGAGGATCTTTTCTGATGAGAGTATCTCTTCTTTTCCTGCTTGTTTTTTCCGCAATTGCCCCGCTTTTCCTCTCTTTTGCCGGAGAGGAAAAGAGTGTTCCCCGTTCTTTCCGGGAGTTGCCGGAAAATACTTCCTATACCCACGCGGCCACCGCCCTTGTATTCCCCCCTGCCCTTGCTTCTTACAGAAAAACAACTGTATTGGAAAATGCCAATCCGGTTTACGGAACAGTCATCCGGTACAGCGGTTCTTTCGGGGAGTCGGCGGATATTTATGTATATTCCAATGATACCGGCGGAACTTGCATTGAGGAAAAAAGTTTGAAAGAAGAGTATGAAAAAATCAAATGTTCTCTCCTGAAAAGTCCCCGTGTATCAGCAGAAAAAGGAGCGATTCCGGCAAAGGAGGAAATAAAAATGCTTAAAGAAGAGAAAAAGAGTTCTTCCGGCAAGAATGACATATCGGATATATACTCTTTTTCTTTCCGGTATTTTCTTGGCGGTGCGCCCTATGAATCCTCCCTGCATCTTTTTCTTGTAAAAAAACAGGAAAAAAAGAGTTCTTCCGGCAGGACTTTTGCTAAATTTGTAAAAATACGGTTAAGCAGACCTTCCGAAGTTTCTTCCGGTGCTGCCGATGCGAATAATTTCCTGAAAGAACTGATGGAAAAAGTGATTCTCTGCCCCCCTGCCCCTGTAAAAAGAAGTGTTGTAAAATGACTTTGCGGGGAAGACTCCTTTTTGAAAAAAGGTTCTTTTCCCCACCCCCCATCTTCCAAAAACTTTTAACGGAATTGCTTTTATCGTTGACGACAAAAACAATTCCTGGGGAGTGTTTTAATTCTTCGGAATAAATCTCGTAAGCTCAAATTGGTTGCCGACTATGCAATCTTGCTGAACATTTCGTATTCTTCAGAAAACATCTATAATAGCATAAAAATCAAAACAGAGAACGGCTTTCACCTCAAAGTAAATGTCTGTAAATTCCGATGAAATAAAAGCCGCCCCGGAAAACAGTCGCACCGACGACATTTATCTGTAACGAGCAAAAAAAAGGCGGCAAATTCATCGCCGCCCGGGAAAAATACATTGCAAAAGTATCAGGTTGTAATCAATTATCATCCTTATACTTTTTTCTTTTTGTCGTTATCCCCTAAAGATAAAATATTTTTATTTACCAATCTGTGTCGGAAACAGAACTTTTTATTATTTTACTGACACTCAATCTCAATATCTTCTTCAGAATATTGTGCCTTGATTTCATCACCTTTCCTTGGTCCTTCGTAAAGTTCAGTACCGCCATAACCGTTTTTTGCCTCCATTGTCGCTCGCAAAACCGCACCTTTGGGAACCCTGACATTGCGGAATGAAACAGACATATCTTTACTGCCTCTGCTCGCAATCAATTTTTCATTGGCATACAACTTATAGTCACAGCCATATTTCCATGCGGTGAATAACGACCATTTTTTTACTGTAACGGATACTGAAATTTCATTGTTTGACACAGAATTATTGTTTGACTTCGAATAGGTTGTTTTGAGGGATACAGGGCGGGTCTTGTTTGACACAGAATTATTGTTTGACTTCGAACAGGAGATCGCGATAACTGCCGATATGAACAATACGATAGCCAAAACGGAAGCAATAAGGCATAACGGCTTGTTTGCAATGAAAAATGGTTTTATTGTATTGTAAAAAAAGTCCTTTACATTTTCTGTATAATGGGACGCATGATTTTTTATTTGTGAAACATAATCTGTTTTATTTTGAGCTGAGCATACTTGAGAAAATTTTTTCTTGCAGTGCTTGCAAATAGTTGCTTTGATTTTAATCATCTCACCGCAATATGGGCATTTTCTTTCTATTGCTTCTGTTGCAACAGAAGATTCACAGCAGGATTTACACTCATATTTCTCGCCGATCATGGACTCTGGAAGCTCTGCTATAGTATCACACTCGGGACAAATAAAAATAAATGATTTTTCTTGCAGTGGAGTTGAGGACGGAATGTTACTTAAATCCTGTTTGCAATGTTTACAGATTTCTGCATGATTTTTTACAGTTTTTCCACAAAAAGGACAGTTCTGTTCAGTTGTTGCTGCTGCAGTATGTTTTTCAAAACATGTCTGGCACTCATAATCTGTACCGAGAAGTTCACAAGAAAGTTCCTCAACCGATCCGCAGGAGGGACAGACAAATGTAAAACTTCCCTCCTTTTCTGTTTCAGCAACGGTATGTTCTCCACATTGAGTTATATCCGGAATTGCGGTGGATGGTGAAATGATCTTAAAAACTGCGTTGCATATCGGACACTCAACATCCATCCCGATCCATTCATCCTGTACCTGCAAATCGGCGTTGCAATGCGGGCATTTTGTGATAAACACTGCCATGATGACATTCCTTTTTTGTTTTGAACAAAAAAAGAGGCACATTCCGAAGATGTGCCCTAACTACGCCTACCACAGCGTTGCAACACACACAAAATCGGGATGTGCCATGCTATCGTGCATGGACACACCGATTCCAAAAGTGTGTTGCATTACGTCAGTTTTGAAGTGGTAGTTCAGTTAGGACGTTTACAATCAGTTTGCCAAATTTTTTATTCAGTGATCTTTATTTTTGTTTAT
>JAGBXB010000019.1 GCA_017629515.1 Lentisphaeria bacterium
AAACGCCACAGCAAAGAAAATCCCTGGAAGGGACTTTCCGCCGAAGATATCGCCGCAGGTAAAACCTGTAAACTTACTCTCTGCGGTAAATCCAACGTTCTCACTTACGTTTTCGGTATGTGGATCCGCGCCATGGAAGAAATGGCAAAAGAATATCCGGAAGTAAAAGTAGACTACTGCAATGTGGATGCCATCTGCATGTGGATGGTGAAAAATCCTGAATGGTTCGATGTGATCGTTACTACCAACATGTTTGGCGACATCATTACCGACCTTGCAGCCATGACCCAGGGCGGTATGGGTATTGCCGCCGGCGGTAATCTGAATCCCGAAGGTGTGAGTATGTTTGAACCCATCGGCGGTTCTGCTCCCAAATATACGGGACTTGGCATGATCAATCCTCTTGCCGCCATCCTTTCCGGTGCAATGATGCTGGATTATCTCGGCGAAAAAGAAGCTGCCAAAGCCATTGAAAAGAGTGTTGCCTACATCACAGCCAACAAACTTAAAAGCCTTTCCGCAGGTAAAATGGGGTACACCACTTCCGAAGTGGGCGACCTTGTTGCCGCTAATCTCTGATAATAGAGTCAGATATTTTATACAAAAAAACTCCGGTTTACGCCGGAGTTTTTTTTTGCCGGGAAGTACGGATGGGTACGGAGAGGTACGGATGGGTACGGAGAAAATTGGAGAAAGGAGGAGAAAAACTATAAAGAGAAAAATTTATCAGGAATCTGCAAGTTCTTTTGCATAGAATGAAAGAGAATTATCTCTTGCCCCCATGACCAGAACCACATCCCCTTCTTTCCCGTTTTTCCGCACATAATCCCTTGCAGAATTCCGGTCGGAAAAAGAGAGAAAATTATTCATCCTGCCGCCGGGAGAATTGGTCTTCTGAATATAAGAAAGAGCAACTTCATCGGATGTGGGAGTAAAAGAAGCACTCCCCCCGGCATAATACACAGGCAGAAATCCAAATACATCCATCGAGGATAATGTATTTTCCAATTTCGCAAACAATTCCTCCCGCATGAAAGATAATGGCGCAAACCCGTGAGGCTGGAATAATGCGATCACACGCCCGGAGGCAACCTCTTTGGCGGCAGAAAGGCAGGAAAGGATCTTTTCCACATTGTGGGCATAATCATCATAAACTTTCGCCCCGTTTGCCATTCTTCCGGCAAGATCAAATCTTCGCCATACCCCATGAAAATCCTGCACCGCTTCAATAGCATCTTTGGGCGCAAATCCCAGAAGCAATAAAGCAGTATAAACCGCACAGGCATTTGCCGCAGTATAAAGTCCGGGCGCAGGCAGAATGGCACGCATCCCGTCGATCTTTACAGTAAAAACTCCGGAACGCTCTTTCTGATAATCCAGAGCTTTGATAACTTTTATTCCGTCGATACTTGAAGGAGTATTCCCATTGGTGGAAAAAAGCATCTTTTCCAAATGTCCCACAGGGGGCGGAAGATGACTTTTCATTTCCAGGTAGGCTTCATCCTGAACGACCGCAATATGTTTTGTCTGTATAAGAAATCTGCCGAAAACTTCACACAACTCTTCCCGGGAATAATGATCCGTACCGATATTGAGTACCATTGCCGCATCCACAGGATAATTGAGCAGACTTTTATCGCTTTCATCCGCTTCAATAACAAAATATTTCCCTGCACCTTTTGCAAAATTACCCGCCATCTTTTCTGTTTTGAAAGCATTGACAAGTCCGCCGCAAAGAACGCCGGGATCTGCCCCCAATACTTTCAATGCTTCGGCAAGAAGCGCAGTACAGCTTGTTTTCCCGCAAGTACCTGCCACAGCAAAATTATTTTCACATTTCAACTCATTTATAGCAAGAGACATTGCCTGGGAACGGTGCAGAAATTCCATGCCGGAAGGGGCTTTTTCAAAGTCCGGATTTGTCTTTTCCACAGCAGTGGAATAGACGATCGCCCCGGGCTGTTCCCCTTCTTCATAACGGGAACCATCCTGGGGATAAATTTTGGCATTTTGCGCAATAAGAGCGTCAAAAAGAGCTTTATTTTCCTCTTTTCCATACGCCCGGTCACTTCCGGAAACCTCATGCCCCAGAGCAAGAGCCATCTGGGCAAGACCGCTCATACCGATACCGCCGATACCGGCAAAATGCAAACTATCCGGCAATTTATCCACAAAAAACCCCGCTTTTACAAATGATCAGGAAAGTTTTTCCGCAAGAAGTTTGGCAACACTCTGGGGATTGGCTTTCCCTTTGCTCAACTTCATCACCTGACCGATCAGGAACTGCAATACTTTGGGATTACCTTCCTTATACTGCTGTACCTGTGTGGGATTATTGGCAATGGCCTGTTCCACAAAGGCAAGGATGGCAGACTCATCAGAAACCTGAACAAGACCTTTTTCCTCCACGATCTTTGCAGGAGTTTTGCCGCTTTCAAACATTTCGGCAAAAACAGTTTTGGCGATCTTGCCATTGATCGTGCCTTTATGGATAAGGTTCACCAATTCTGCAAGATCTGCTGCCTTGACAGGACAATCGGCAAAGTCTTTTCCTGCTTCCGCAAGTTTGCCGGGAAGTTCCACAATGATCCAGTTGGCGGCGATCTTGGGATCGGCACAACTTTTTGTCACTTCCTCAAAGTAATCGGCACAGGCCTTTTCCTGTGTAAGCACCTGGGCGTCATATTCCGTAACATTGAAATCCCTTACGAATCTTTCCCGTTTGGCGGAGGGCAGTTCCGGAAGACCTTTTTTGAAGTTTTCAATATCTTCATCAGTAAAAATCACAGGCAGCATATCCGGTTCGGGGAAATAACGGTAATCATGGGCATTTTCCTTACCGCGCATCACATAGGATTCCCCCAGATCATCGTTCCAGCCTCTGGTCTCCTGTTCGATCTTTTCACCGTTTTCCACAGCAAGGATCTGCCGTTTGATCTCATAGGCAAGGGAACGGTGGACTGCACGGAAACTGTTGAGGTTTTTCAATTCCACTTTTGCGCCGAAAGATGTAGAACCTTTTTCCCGGATGGAAACATTCACATCCGCACGCATCTGTCCTTTTTCCATATCGCAATCGCTGATATCTGCATACTGGATGATCTGTTTGAGGGCGGTGAGATACGCATAGGCTTCATCGGGAGTGTGCATATCCGGTTCGCTCACGATCTCCATAAGGGGGACACCTGCACGGTTGTAATCCACGCCGGAATGAGTCCCGAAATGGGTAAGTTTCCCCACATCCTCTTCCATGTGGATACGGGTGAGATGTATATCCATGTCCGGAAGTTCCGCACCGGAAAAACCTTTACCGGAAATATGCACATACCCACCCAGACAGAAAGGCATATCATACTGGGTAAGCTGATAATTTTTGGGGGAATCCGGATAGAAATAACTTTTTCTGTCGAACTTGCTCTTTTTCTGGATCTCGCAGTTGCAGAGAAGTCCGGTAGTCACGATCTTGCGGATGGCTTCCATATTGGGTTTGGGCAGAACTCCGGGATACCCCATACAGACAGGGCAGACAAGGGTATTGGGTTCCGCACCGTATTTATTGGGACAGGAACAGAACATTTTGCTTTCCGTCCGTGCCTGCACATGGACTTCCAGCCCGATAACGGCTTCATAAGAAGGCATAATACTTTCTCCAAATGTATGATAAAGTTCATTAAACTGTATTTTATATATTAACATAGCATTTCAACACTCTTTTTTCAAAAGAGAATAGTGATTTTTTTGAAAGAAAGTCTTACTTTTGACAGGGGCATACAAGTCTGGCAGTGCTTAAAAAATTTCTGAAACAATAAATCCGGTAAAAATAAACACTTCCCGTCTTGACTATTTTTTCTTTTCCTGTATAGTAATTATGGTACAAAACGGAGGTAAACATGAAAAAAACATTCTTTTGCAAACTTTTTCTTTTCCTGTCTGCTTTTTTTCTTTCCGCTCCTTTTCTTACGGCAACCGAACATCTTTTCACCATGGAAAAAGCCGGGGAATTCCGGGCGACATTCCAGAGAGATTTTGCAAAAACTTCCTTTGTTGCTCCGGGCGTAAGCGGGAAGTGTTTCAAAGCCATACTTCCTGCCGGAGAAAAAATTTATGCCGTCCATTCCCTTTTGAAACAGAAAGCGGAAAATGTAAGATCCTTATACATTTCCGGATATTTCAAAGGCAGAGGCTCATTCCGTATCGGATTCATCCTTTACGGAAAAGATCATAAAATATTCTGGCTGCCCGCCCCCGGTGTCTATTCCCCGGTAATAAAACTTGATACACAAAAATGGGAAAAGCACTCCTTTACACTTGAGCCGCCTGAAAAATATGCGGAAAACATTACAGGCTTCCTGACAGCAGCAGTTCTGCTGCCCGGCACAGAATTATATATGGATGATATTCAGACAAAAATCATAAACAATACGGGAAAAAAGAAAGAGAAAGAAATAAAATGAATGTACTTATTTTCGGCGGAAGCGGCTGGGTGGGTCACAGTATCGCCCAGAAACTTTATGAAGAAAAAATCCCCTGCACCATTGTTTCCAGAGGGCAGAAAACCACTTATCTGAATGAGATCCCACATATCCCTTCTATCAGAGCAGATAAAAACAATGAAGAGGATATGAAAAATATTTTTGCGTCGGCAACCTATACACATGTCATTGATTCCGTCCCCACGCCTGCGTGCATTTCTCTTGTGCGTAAATATGCAAAAAATCTGCAACACTACATCCATTGCAGTTCCACAGGCGGCTACGCTCCCCTCCCCTTTATCCCCTGTAATGAAACCGCCCCCTATAAGGGGTTTGCTTATGGGAACGCATGGGATTTCAAACGGGATCTGGATAACTGCGTAATGGATCTCTTCCGTAAAGAGGGCTTCCCTGCTACCGTCATCCGTCCCTGCTATATTACCGGGCCCGGCCTTCTGCCGCTGGATAATCTCGGCGGAAGAAGAAAGGATTTCATAACCGATATCATTGCGGAAAATGTTCTCGATCTTCCCGGTGACGGCAGTACTCTGCTTCAACCCATCCATGTAAAAGATCTTGCCAACTCCTTTTTTCTTGCCCTGATGTACCCTCTTGCCTGTAAAGGAGAGATCTATAACATTACTTTAAGTCACGCTCTGCCCCTTAATGAATATTTGCGCCTTACTGCTTCGGTTTTCGGGAAACAGCCGGAGATCCATTATATGACCATAGAGGATATTCTTGCAAAATACGGCAGCAAAGTAAATGAAATCGGGCTGAAATTCCTTGCCTGCCACATGTGTTTCACTACCGAAAAAGCCCGCAGGGATCTGGAATATATGCCAAAATATACTCCGGAAGATGCCATTATTGAAACCGCATTGTGGGCGGAAAAATTTATCCGCGGATAATCTGTACACCAAGGGAAAAAAAATGAAAATAGTAGCTTTCGGTGACTCCATTATGGAGGGAAAAACCGGCAATATCAAAGAGGAAGAACATTTTCTCTTTCTCCTGGGAAAGAAATTGGGCAGTTCCTTTACTTTGATCAATGCCGGTGTCGGCGGACACTCTGCCAGAAACAGTATGGAAAGATATGAGAAAGATGTTCTTGCCCATAATCCGGATCTTGTCATACTGGAATTCGGCGGCAATAATCACGATTACCGTAATCCGGCAAGGATCGTAACGGATGATGAGTTCAAAGGGCATTTGCATACATTTAAAACATTGCTTCCCGCCTCCTGTAAAGTCCTTGTCCTTACATTCCCGCCGATCATTGATGAACAGCACCTTTTCCATAAACTTTTTCCGGAAGTAAAACTGGATGAAGCAGTCAATGGTCACCGGCAGATCGTAAGAGATTTTGCAAAGGAAAATAATTTTCCCCTTCTGGATCTGTATAAACTTATGTACGGTGACCGTTATAAATTGCTTTTGCCCGACGGCATACACTTCAATCCGGCAGGACACGCATTTCTTGCGGAAAAACTCTATGAAGCATTAAAAGAATATCTTTCTTTGTGAGGAAGCGCAAGATTCTTTTAATTTTTTATCTTTTACATTTGCATTTTACATAAAAAGTGTTATGTTACAGGACAATGTTAAATATAACACCTTTATTAACTGTAAACAAGGAGTCAAAATGGGTTATCTCATCAAAAGTGAAAGTGAAAACCGCCTCGCGGCAGTAAGAAAGATCCTGGAAGAAAAAAATCTGGATATCGCCCTCATCTATTATGATGAATGCAATATCGCCAACGGCTGGTATCTGACCGGCTGGTGTCCCCAGTTTGAAAGCGGAGCGGTTCTCGTTCCCCGTAAAGGCACCCCTCTTCTCCTCGGCGGTCCGGAAAGCGAACCTTTTGCCAAACAGGACAGTGCCATTACGGAAACAAGAAACTTCCCTGTCTTTATGGTTCCCGATGAAGAATATCCCGCCGCTACCATTATCGATTTTCCTGCCCTCTTTGCCGAACTCAATTCCACTGTCGGCACAGTAAAGAGAGTGGGTCTTGTCTGCGGCGACCGTATGCCTTACGGCTGTTACAAAGGGATCGTTGATGGTTTTGTGGGCGCGGAAATGGTGGATATTTCCGAAGAATATCTCAACTTGCGTTATATCAAATCTTCCTGGGAAATCGAACAGATCCGGGCAGCCTTCCAGCTTGCGGATGTCAGTTACCTTGCCATGAAAGATGCCATCAAAGTAGGCAACAGTGAGATCCAGGTAGCCGCCGCAGGGGAATATGCCGCCCGTTCCAGAGGAGCAACCGGATTCGGTTTTGTTCCTATTGTGGGCAGCGGAGCCAGAGGAAATGCCGTAGTACCCACCGCTACCGCCAAGATCATGGAAGACGGGGAACTGGTCATGATCGGGATCGCTCCCAAAGTAAATGGTTATGCTGGCGTGATGGGGGATGCTCTTCCTGTGAACGGCAAATACAGTGCCAAACAGATCGAATGTATGAAATATCTGCGTGAAGCATTCTGCCTTACCAGAGACATGCTGAAAGTGGGTCTTGCCGGAAGTGAGATCGATGCTCCCGCCCGTGCTTACTTCAATAAACACGGCTTTGAAAAATATCTGGTTTGTCCCTTTGTGCATACCATTGGACTTAATGAAGCGGAAGCCCCCTTCTTCGGTCCCAACAGTAAAGATGTGCTTACCCCCGGCATGACGGTTTGCGTTGATGTAAGTTTCTTCGGACATCCTGAATTCCACGGTGTGCGTATTGAAACGGGTTATGAAATCACGGAAAATGGTGCAGTTCCTTTCAGTCCCATGATGGAAAAGATCCACATGGATCTGGACAATTTCTGATCATTTTTCAGAAAAGAATCCTACACGATCCCCGGAATCCTCCGGGGATTTTTTTTTGCAGGGAATGGAATATACTGCCGTAATCATACCATAAAAATACAAAAGACATGTTTTTGCAGTATTATTTCGCAAGATTTGACAGGAAAAGCAAGAATTTGAATTCAAAAAAAGGCAAAAAAATGGTGCACCCGGCGGGATTTGAACCCACGACCTTCTACTCCGGAGGCAGACGCTCTATCCAACTGAGCTACGGGTGCACAAGAATACTTTTCAAAAGTACAGAAATATAATATACTCCACTTTCCCTATTTTTCAAATCAATTTTCATATTTTGAAATAAAATCTTTTTCTTCTTGACAAAAACTCTTCCACATAGTATAATATTATATCCGTTTTATATATTTATCACCCCCGGCAGGATGGATCATGATCTCTTTTTTGAAAAAAATCTGGCTTCTTCTGGATAAAAAAGAAAAATTCTTCTTTTTTATTCTCCTTTTTATGATGTGTACAGGTGCCTATCTGGAACTTATGGGGATCGGACTTGTTCTTCCTATTATTGCAGCACTCACCAATCCGGTTCTTTTGCAGGAAAACAAACTTTTAAAAATTCTTTATGATTTCCTTTCCCCCTCCTCAACAAAAAATTTCATGCTCATTCTCTGTTTTCTTTTAAGTCTTGTTTTTCTCCTTAAAACAGTTTTTTTTCTTTTCCTTACAAAGTTGCAGGCAAATTTCACGCTTCAAAAATGCTGTAAACTGGAAGAAACGCTTTTTAAAACCTATATCCATGCCCCTTATTTATATCATCTCAATAAAAACACAGCAGAAATTTTCGCAAACTTCAATCAGTTGAAGAGTGCTTTTGCCTCTGCCGTTACCTCCTGTATGCTTCTGCTTACAGAGTTTATATGTATCTTTTTCATCTTTTTATCCCTTTTTATCTTTACTCCCGGTGCCACCTGCGGAATTCTTCTTCTTGCGGGGATCGTTTTTCTTTTCATTTTCGGCATTGTCAAACGATACGGCAATGAACTGGGAAAAAAAGACTACGCATGTTTTCTGCTTACAAACAAGATCCTTCTGGAAACTTTCCACAGCATGAAAGAAGTAAAACTATACAACTGTGAGGAACGATCCACCGGAGAGTTTTCCTCTATTCTTCAAGAACAGAAAAAAATCAATATCAAAGTAAATCTTTTTGGTCAGGCGCCCCGTTTTCTTATTGAACTATTCATGGTTATCGGGGCAATGCTTCTGCTTGCTTCGTTTCTCTTTTTCAATGTGGCAAATACCTCCATTCTTCTGAAACTCTCTCTTATCTGTATTGCCCTGATCCGGCTGATGCCCTCCTTTTCCCGCATTCAATATAATTATACGAATGTCAAAGTACTGTATCCCACATTCGACAACACCTTTTTTGATCTTTTCCATACGGAACAGGAAAAAATCCATTCATCTTCCGGAGAATTGCAGTTCAATAAAAATGTTGAAATAAAAGATGTCTCTTTTTCCTATATTTCAGGGAAAGAGATCCTGAAAAATATTTCTTTCACCATTCCGGCAAACTCTTCCTGTGCCTTTATCGGCAAGACAGGCTGCGGAAAAACAACTCTTGCGGATATTATTATCGGACTGCTTCCCCCCACTTCCGGTACGATCCTTGCCGACGGCGTACCCATAACAGATGATCTGATACAATGGCGTAAATATATCGGCTATGTTCCCCAGCACATCCAACTTTTTGATGATACCATTGCCGCAAATGTGGCATTCGGTGTTAAAAAAGAAAATATAGATATGGAGAAACTCAAAAATGCCCTCCAAATGGCGCAGGCGTGGGAATTTGTTTCCGCGCTTGACAAGGGAGTCAATACATTTATCGGGGAAAATGGTCTCCGGCTTTCCGGCGGGCAGAGGCAGCGGCTGGGAATTGCCCGCGCCCTCTACCATGACCCGAAATTCCTTGTACTTGATGAAGCGACCAGCGCACTGGATAATGAAACGGAAAAAGCATTTATGGATGCGGTGGGCTTTCTCCGCGGAAAACTTACCATGCTTATCATTGCCCACAGATTGACCACCATCAAAGGCTGTGATTCTGTGATCGATCTTACAAACGGCAAAGCGGAGAAACTTGATCCGGCAACGTTGGCAACAGAATAAAATTTATTTTTTGCATCCGGAAAATATACAATGATAGCACTTGTGGACGGCAACAATTTTTTTGTCTCCTGTGAACGGGTATTTGATCCCTCTCTTAACGGGAAACCTGTGGCGGTTCTCTCCAATAATGACGGGTGCTGTATCAGCAGATCCAATGAATTCAAATCCCTGGGGATCGCTATGGGAACCCCTTATTTCCAATTACAGGACAAAATTGAAAAATATGGTCTTGTTCTGCGGTCGAGCAATTATGAATTATATGGAGATCTTTCCAGGCGTATCATAAGTATTCTGCACAATTTTTCTCCGGATGTGGAGCAATATTCCATTGATGAAGCCTTTATCCGTTTCCAAACTTCCGGGAATAAAAATACTGCCGGAAATGTTCTCTCTTATTATCTTGAACTGGGGCAAAAAATCCGCAGTACAGTTCTGCAATGGGTGGGCATCCCCTGCGGTATCGGTTTTGCCCCGAGCAAAACTCTGGCAAAGATCGCAAATCATATCGGAAAAAAACTTCCAGGCGGAGTCTTTGTCATGCCGGAAGATCCCGGGGAAATCCTTGAAAAACTCCCGGTGGAGGAGGTCTGGGGGGTAGGCAGACGCCTTGCACCGAAATTGATCCGCTGCCGTATCAGGACAGCATGGGATCTGGCAAATGCGGAAGAAAGTTTTCTGCGGGAAAAATTCAATATCACATTGGCAAAAACGGCACGGGAACTGCGGGGGGAAGATCTTTTCAGGGATGAGGAAAGTAATATTCTCTCCCAATCCATTACCTGT
Source organism: Lentisphaeria bacterium (assembly GCA_017629515.1). Taxonomy (GTDB): domain Bacteria; phylum Verrucomicrobiota; class Lentisphaeria; order Victivallales; family UBA1829; genus RGIG5327. The sequence goes on from JAGBXB010000019.1 coordinate 10,246, forward strand.
TCCCGTTCATTCGGGGAAGTTGTTACCACTCTTGAAGAACTTTCCCAGGCGGTCTGTTCCTATGCTGCGACCGGAGCAATGAAACTGCGTAAAGAACAGCAGACGGCAACAGGGGTCAATATTTATTTTCAATATTATCCGGAATATTCCCCCTATACGCTACCCGGAGGCTGTACGGCAACAACCATCATCTTCCCCCGCCCCACCTGTCATACCACAGAGATCCTTTCTGCGATCACGCCGAAACTCAAAGGCATTTTCGTTCCTTTCCGCCGCTATAAAAAAGCAGGAATAACCTATTTCGGACTGGAAAGTTATCAAAATAAACAGGGGGATCTTTTTACCGACAGGGAACAGGAAAAACGCAATGAAAATCTTTCAGCAGCGCTGGATCTCATCAATAAAAAATTTGGCAAAAAAACTCTTTTCCACCTTTCAGAAGGCATAAAAAACTCCTGGCAGATGAAAAGAAATATGCTGACAAAACATTATACGACTTCCTGGGATGAACTCATGGAGGTCAAATAATTTTTCAGTTGAAAAAGGCACAGATAATGGTCACATTATCCTTACCGCCACGCTGCAATGCCGTATTCACAAGGCTGTTTACCGCTTTTGCCGCGTTGGGAGAGTCCATAACGATCCGGCAGATATCTTCCGGGGAAAGATGCAGATGCAACCCATCTGAACAAAGAATATATCTGTCTTCTTTTTTCACTTTGAATAAATTATATTCAGGAAGGGACTTTCTTTTTGTCCCAACCGCCTTTGTGATCATGTGCCGGGGCAGCGAAAAACTTTTTCTTCTGTCTGCCGGATCGGCAAAGGCTTCTTTCTGATATTGTTCTTCCAGTTTCTTTCTCAAATCCTCCGGAACAGCCACACTGTGATCCCTTGTCAACTGCCGGATACTGCCTTTGCGTACCCGGTAAATCCGGCTGTCCCCGGCATGATGGGAGATAAGGTAATTGCGGAAAAATGCAGCGGCGGTCAAAGTCGTCCCCATAGGATGACTGCTGCCGAATCTTTTATTGATACGGGCAATAGAATCATTGATGTAAAGAAAGAGTTTTTCCAGATAGGAAATCAATGCTCTCAAATGGTATTTGTTTCCGTCCCTCACATACTCCCGCCATTTTTCCAGAAAAAGCCTGATGAGGATACCGCTGGCGATATCGCCGTTATGATGCCCTCCAATCCCATCGGCAACGATGGCAATACTGGGGGTCTTTCTGCTGCCTTTTATATAGATGTAACTATCCTCATTATGACGGCGTGTCAATCCCCGGTGGGAGTCCCCGGCAAGATCCGGGGCATCCATTGGCGGATGAAAAAATGTTCTTTCAGAGAAAAAAGAAAATATTTTTTTCAATTTTTCCATCATAAAAAATATCATACTTTCTGCTTTTTCAATTTTTCCAGAACGATCTGCACAGCAGACGGCTTTTCAAACCCTTTGGTCATAACTCTGGTGCTGATCTCGTGGAGTGCTTCAAAGATCATGGCACAACTTGTGGAATAATCCAGAGAGGACAATTCACAAACAAGGCGTGTACCTCTGTCCAGAAGTTTTTTATTGGTGCAGTCCACCCAGCTCATCCAGTTTCCGGCAACCCTCCCCAGAAGAACCATTGTCCCGGTGGAAATGGTATTGAGGACAAGTTTTACTGCCATGTGTCCCAGAAGAGTAAAGGGGGAAGAAGGGATCTCATAAGGAATGTTTCTTTCCCCGTGAGTACCGCCGATGGCAAGAAAAGTCTTTTCATTGAAGGAAGGAGAAATCTCATCAAAAGCCTGTTTCAATTCTGCCGGAAGATTTTTTCCGACAGTAATTAGAACTGCGGCAGACTGGATCCCTTCGTACCGTTCCGCCATATCCTCTTTCCCCACCCGGATCTTCACCATTTCAGAAGCTGTGATCGCCGGGGGATTTTGGGCGATATTGGCGGGAGCTCCCATTTCTTCCAAGAGTGCCGTATCCCAGGAAAGACAGCGCAAAGGTCTGTTCATTCCTTTTGCCCAGACTTCTTCTGTGGTAAGAAGAGGATTTTTCACGAAAGCCCAGGGCAAGGGGGAGATTTTATCATCACATTTACGGAAAGGCGGGATCATAAAGGTGGGAGCCCGTTCTGTTGTATCGGTAAAGATATCCAAAAGATAATCATCGGCGAAGTAGGTTATATATCCTTTTTTCCGGTAAACGCCTGCTTCAAATGCGGCATAGGAAGCAAGTACCGGTGCGGCTTCTTCCAAACTGGAAAGAAGTTTTTCAAATTCTGCCGCATAATCCAATACTTCCAATCCGGCAATCCTGCACGCAGTCATTTCCAGAGCCGCCCCGGCAACATACTGTTCGGAAGTAGTTGCCTGCATTCTTGTAGAACCGGCAAGAGCCATGGGCCCGCAATAAAGATCCAATACAGTTACACGGCTGTCCCGGATGGCGGCACGGGAGCGTTCCAGATTGTCGGCAAGAAGATCCGCAGGATTATTGAAAAGCAGAAATACTTTACATTTATTTTCCAACGCCTGCCGGATGCTCCCCAATACGGAAGAAGTCTCTCCGCCCTCGGTAATGGCAACAAGGGTATCCCCCTTTTCCATATTGGTTTCCCGTACCTGACGGGCACCGAAAGAGTGGTAATCTTCAAAAAATTCCACACTGCGGATCAGGGCGAAATCGCCGCCTGTCATAATACTTTCCACATTTTTACCATAGGAGGAAAGAGCGGGATTTTCCGTACAGAATTTTTTCCACATACATTCCAAAAGAATACTCAATCTTCCGGTAGCACCGCAACCGGAAAAAATCACCCGTTTTCCGCTGGTAATGGTAGAATAGATGGTATCAGCAAGCAGAGCAAATTCTTTACTTGCAAAGACTTTTTTCAGCATTTGCAGAACGTTTCTGTCACATTTCTGCAAAGTGCGGACTCCGGAAACCGGATCGCTCAAAAAATCTTTTTCCAGAGTTTTTGTCAGAGGGTTGGATTGTTCTGTGGGGAGAAAACCGAGATGAAACTCTTTCTCATTCTCCACAAAATCTTTTGCCATGTCAATAAATTTCTGATCCATTCTTTACCTCCATATATTCTTTTTTCAAATAAACCATGCGCCGGTGGCAATCATACGGTAACGGGTCTCCCGGATATACCCTCCTCCTCCGGGGGGGACTTCCAGTTCTTCAATGCAGTCGATCTTTCCGTCAAGGAGTTCTTCGATCCGCCGGGAAGTCTCTCTTACTCTTTCGGCGACTCCCGCAACTTTGATCCCCACAACTTCAAAACCCCAACTTTTATAACTTCTCATCCACTCTTTGCGGAATGTTTCCAATAATCCATCCAGAGCATCAAGCAATTCGGGGATATTGCGGTCGATCAAAACTTCCAGAGTTTCAAAATCCCGTTTCTCATAGGAAGCCAGCAACTGCCGCCGCAGTTCCATTTTTTTCAGCAGGACATCGGAAAGCATCCATGCGTGAGAGATCATTCCCCCGCAGAAATCCTTTTCCTCTTCTCCGGGATGTTCATCTATATATTTTTCCAGATCTTTTTTGAGTTCTTTATAATGGGCAATGGCTTTTTCCCAGAAATCAGGAATAATGGAAGTGTATTCATGCCACATGATCCCCATAAGGGGGTCATCCCATAAAATGGGGCCGGCATGAAATTTCAATACTTCCCCTTCCGTCTTTCCTTTGGGATGGGGGATCGTCCATTCCAGATCCCCTGCCCTTTTCTGTATATGGTAGGAAGAACCGCAGAGAGTCTCATAGATGCTTTTTACGCGTTCTTCATCCACCATTCCCTCATTGGCGGCATAATCGGCACACCATGCAAGTGCACTGAAAGCAGAATCAAACTCACAATAGTTTCCGTCATCCCCCCACATGGTGAAAATGATCTCATTGACCCCGGCAGAACGGCAGCCATCCATACAGGCGGAAGTAACGGCTTTTGTCTGTTCAAAGTCGCACCAGACTCTCACCCATGTCCAGATCCCCGATGCCATAACAGGAAGGGTTTTATTAAATTTTTTCTGCAAAGAAAGTTTGTCGATATAGACCTGTTTATCCCGGTGATAGTAATCCCAGTAGGAAAGCTGGACATTTTCCGGAATATCCTTTGTGATCTCCTCTGAAATCACATCTTTTTTCCCGTAATAATCCATATTTTTATTGGCATACCGGAAATACATATCCGACCAGATGATGGGTTTCAAGGCAAATTTATCACAAATAAGGCATACCTTCTGCAAATGAGTGTTGTAGAGTTCGTATGGCGGGACATAGCCGTTGATGTCCATAAATCTTCCCCGCCCCAGATCCTGTGTTTCATCCATTCCCAGATGGATCCTTCTGGAAGAAAAGGCATCACTCCAGAATTTGATCATTTTTTCCAACAGGATATATGTTTCCGGCTTGTTCACCATTACACAGTTGTCCGTATCCTTTACTTCCGCATAGGCGGGCCAGCGTAAAATGGGTTCAAGATGTCCCAACACCTGGATGGAAGCGATCATTTCCACGCCCAGTTTCTGCGCATAAGCATCCACTTCCTTCATCTCTTCCAGACTGTAAGGCCCCCGCATATACCCGAAATACGGTTCACCGGGCACCTGATAAGCGTCTTTTGTATAAAGCATCGCCATATTATACCCCATCAGGGCAAGGCGAAGAAGCCATTTTTTGAAGTGGGGCACATTCATTACAGCAGAACGGGTACAATCCAGAAGAATGGCAAAAGTTTTGAAAAACATTTTTTCATTACATTCTTTTCCGGCAAGGGCATAGCCTATCCCCCGTGCGGCAAGATTCTTTGCGCCGTAAGTAATAAGGAAAACCCGGTCTCTTTTTATGACAGAAAGTCTGTCTTTTTCCGCACATTTTTCAAAGGCAAGATTAATATTTTCTTTTCCGCAGAAAACGGGGTATTCATCAGCAAGAGCAGCCAGCAAAGGATGCAATTCAGAGGGGGTATTGATTATGTCCCAGAAAAGTGTATTTCCCATTCTTTTTTTTCTCCCTTTATACAATTTTATTTCTATGGTATAATATGCCACACTTTTTTCATTCTTCAAGTTGAAAATCATGCCAAAAAACAGGAGAAATGTGCCAAAAAAGGTTTTAAGGAAATTTTTCAGCCAAAACTCATACTTGATTTTTTTTGTCTTGCGGGTATATTGATACGATAAGATACACAGAAATTCTTTTACAAAAGGAACCATGATGCAGTATTGCAAGTTTGATGTACTGCCGGAAAAAACCGGAAGAGCTGAAAAAAATCTTTACGGGGGATTTGTGGAACATTTGGGAAGAAATGTCTATGGAGGCGTTTTTGATCCCGCCGATCCCTGTGCCGATGAAAATGGATTCCGCAAAGATACTCTTGCGCTGATCAGGGAACTGGATACCCCCATCACCCGTTATCCCGGAGGAAATTTTGCCCACTCCTGGAAATGGGAAGACAGTATCGGCCCGAAGGAGAAACGCCCTGTCCGGCTGGATGACTCCTGGAAGCAGAAGGAAACCTACCAATTCGGTCTGGATGAATTTATAAAGTGGTGCCGTCTTGCAGGAACAGAACCCATGCTCACCATAAATCTCTGCACAAGGGGAATTCTGGAAGCACGGGAATTATGGGAATACTGCAATTTCCCCTCCGGAACGTTTTTAAGCGATTTGCGTATTGCCAATGGACATAAAGAACCTTACAACATCAAATATTTCTGTCTGGGCAACGAAATGAACGGCAGTTGCGAAGTCGGGCAGAGAGATGCAAAAGCATATGCCTGGATAGCAAGGGAAACAGCCAAAACCTTGAAAAGATTCGATCCGGAAATGAAACTTATTTTCTGCGGTGCGGATCCTGAATGGAATAGAATCGTTGTGGATGAATGTTTTGAATTTATGGATTATCTTTCTCTCCACGAAGTTTTCAACTGGAAAGACGGAAGAAAAGAGTATCTTTCCAGTATGGATGTTTTCGGCAGAAAAATAGATGAAGCATACGCGATCTGTGAAGAGATCAGACTCAAACACGGTTCGGAAAAAAAGATCCGGATCTCTGTGGATGAATGGATCGTCTGGGACTTTGACCAGAGAGGAAAAAAAGAAGAGGAATGGACTTGCGGAAGACATCTTCTGGAGCAGGATTACAACATGATCGACGCTGTTATGCAGGGGGCGCTTTTCAGTATGTTCCAGAACCGTTGTGATAAGATCGCTCTCGGTTGTGTCGCCCAGAGTATCAATGTGATCGCTCCCATCCGGACAGAGAAAAATTCTGTGATCTGGAAGCAAAGCACCTTTGATCCATTCAAATATAACTCTCTTTACGGCAGAGGGGATGTATGGAAATATGAGATGCAGTGTGACGCAAAAGAAGAGGATTTGCCGCCGGCAGTAAGTATCGTAAGTAATGAAGCAAAACGCTCTCTTACAGTTTTTGTAAGCGTGAGAAGCAATAAGAAATTGGATCTCTCCTGCGTTTTCCATTCATTCCCCGGAGCAGAATTTATTGAGGCTCTTACGGAAAACAATGAAGATCTTACTCTTGTCAATACACCCGGCAATGAAATATTGCAGGCAAAAGTTTTTAACGGGATCGAACCAACGGAAAATGGTTTTCACGGGGTATTTCCCCCTTACTCCTGGAATATGATCCGTTTTTCTTATTAAAAAAGGTAATTTTTATGAAAACGCAAGCAGAGTGTCTCCCCTGTCTTGGCAGGAATGCGGTAGATGTGGCAAAAAGAATATCCTCTTCACCCGCCATGCAGGAAAAAATCGTAAAATATGCCTGCAAACTTTTATCCGGCTGCAGTCTGGATATGTCCCCGCCGGAAATAGCAGGAGAGATCATTGCTTCTGCCAATATGCTTTCCCATCCGGAAGATAAAAGGATCAGGGATGTATATAAGGAAGAAAAAAAGAAGACGGCTCTTCTTGCGGCAAATCTTGTAAAACTTCTTCCGGAACTGGAAGAATATGATAATGAAGATTTTGAAAAAGGCGTCCGCCTTGCCATATCCGGCAACATCATTGATTTCGGGGTCTTTTCCGATCCCACCCGGGAAATGGCACTTCAAGCGGTGAAAAATGCCTTTACAAAACCCATTGATTCCGAAGCTGTAAAGGCTTTGGAAAAAGCCGTGAAGGAAGCAAAAAAGATTCTGTATATTCTGGATAATTGCGGGGAAGCCAATCTGGATAAAGTCTTTCTGGAAAGATTCAGGGAGAAAGTCACTCTTGTTGTACGGGGCAATCCCGTTTTCAACGATATGACAAAAGAGGATCTTGCCGATGCCGGGTTATCCTCCTACCCTTTTATAGAGATCCCCGGAACCCTTCCCGGACTTGTAATAGAGAAATGTGATGAAAAATTCAAGTCTTTCTTTCATGAAGCTGATCTTATCATTGCAAAAGGTCAGGGAAATTTTGAGACGATGAATGAATATAAAGGAAAGAAAATCTCCTTTCTCTTCCTTGCAAAATGCCCGGTTGTCACAAAATTACTGAATGTGGAGAGTCTTTCGTTACAGGTCATCAATCACAATTTCTGACCGCTCAAAAGATCCAGTTCCTCTATTTGGAGTTGGATCTTTCCATTTCCCAATTCATTGAATTTTTCTTTCAGGAGATCTGTAAACTTCTTTTCCATACGGATACAAAGAGTCACTTTATCGGTAAACTCTTCTGCAAGGATCCCGCTATCCAATTCCAACACAATATGTTTTGCTGTCTCATAAAGGGGATAGGGAACAGAAAAGGAAATTTTCACCATGGGTACAAGGGGGATCTTTACCGCCTTTGCCAGAACTTCCTGTGCGCCAATGGTATAAGCGCGCACCAGACCGCCTGTACCAAGTAAAGTACCGCCAAACCAGCGGGCAGTTGTAAGCAGGACATTAGTGAGAGCGCTTCCTTTCAGGACTTCCAAAGTGGGTCTTCCGGCTGTTCCGGAGGGTTCTCCGTCATCGGAACACCCCTGAATATTTCCCTGGGGCCCGGTGATAAAAGCATAGACGATATGTCCACCGTTATCGTAGGTGTTTTTCAATGTATGCCAGACTTCTTTCGCTTCTTCCGGAGAAGAAACGATAAATAAATCGGACAGAAAGCGGGAATTTTTTGCAAAAGTTTCCGCATGAACATGCTCTTTCAATATATACATAAATTACCTCTTCATGTGAAAATATACACCTTGAAAAAGGTTTTTGAAAGGGGAAATATATTTTTTATTGCAATTTTCCTTTTTTTCTTTGACGCTTATGGCGGAATAAATACCAAAAAAATTTCTGAAAGGAGAAAAAAATGAAAAAAATTATTCTGAAAAGTGCCATTGCCGCCCTCCCCTTTGTCCTTGCTTCATGCAGCAGCAGTATGGAAAAATTTACGGAGAACTTATCCGGCAAAAACCTCACAGGAAACGGCACATTTATTTCCAGCAGGGTGGGAATAAATGAAAGCACCAAAGTACCTGAACTGAAAACCGTATTCATCTCCGGAGATGTGGCAAGCACCCGCAGCGGAACAAATGCCGTAAGTTACCGGGAGGAAAGTTCTTCTTCCATCTGGAACGCAAAAAGCGTAACGAAAAAAAGATTTCTTTCCATCACTCTCAGTAATAAAGAAGAGGTGGCAAAAGCCATTTCCGCCGCAGGTGAGATCCTGAAATATACGGAATGAAGTTACGAAAGTAAAAATTCCAGATCCTCCATGGAAAGACTTCTCAACGCTTCCGTGGAGTTTTCCACAACATCATGGAAAAGATCCTGTTTGAGTTTCTGATATTCCAGAACTTTTTCTTCCACAGAATCTTTCACGATGAGTTTCACGCAATTCACATTCTTCGTCTGACCGATACGGTGGGAGCGGTCCATTGCCTGCGCTTCCGCAGTGGGATTCCACCAGGGATCATACAATATTACCGTATCGGCACTTGTGAGATTCAATCCCAATCCGCCGGCTTTCAAACTCAAAAGGAATATGGGGATATGGGGGGAATTATTGAAATTATCAACATGGGCAAAGCGGTCTTTGGTGCTGCCGTCCAGATATTCGTAAGGGATCTCCTTTTCTTCCAGGAATTTACGGACGATGGCAAGAAGAGAAGTAAACTGACTGAAAAGCAATACTCTGTGTCCGCTGTCAAGAGTCAGCAAAAGCAGTTCCTTCAAGAGTTCCATTTTAGCGGAAGAAATCTCTGCAAACTTTCCGGAGCGTTTCTCCTCCGGAATCAGAGAGGGATCGCAGCAAACCTGCCGCATCCGCAACAGGGAAGAAAGGATCTCCATTCTGTTTGCTCTGGGGTCTTTTGCAGCTTCTTTGCATTTTTTTCTGGTTTCTTCCAGGAATATCTCATAAAATTTCTTCTGATCATCTTCCATTTCACAGTAAAGCACCTGCTCATTTTTCGGCGGGATCTCTGTAAAGACATCGGCTTTTTTCCGGCGCAGGATAAAGGGGGCGATCCTGGAAGAAAGTTCTTTTACCGCCCCCGGATCGTTTCCGGCACAGAACCTGCGGCGGAATGCAGAAAGATTGCCCAGCAATCCCGGATGGAGAAAATCCATGATCGACCAGAGATCTTCAGGAGAATTTTCCAGGGGCGTACCGGTAAGCACCAGTTTATGTCCGGCAGTAAGACTTTTGCAGACTTTTGCATTTCCTGTTGCCGGATTTTTGATATGCTGCGCTTCATCAAGGATGATGTAATGAAATTCCGTATTGCTGACGATCTCCGCATCCCTTTTGATGATGGCATAGGAACTTATGCAGAGATCCGCATAGGGGAGTTCTTTCCACTTTTCCCGGTGAGCAGGCCCGCTGATCACAAGCACACGCATGGAAGGAATAAATCTTGCCGCTTCCCTTGCCCAGTTTTCCACAAGGGTCGTGGGGCAGACGATAAGGGAGGGGAGTGTTTTCTTCTCATTGGCAAATTGGGAGAAAAAGGCAAGAAGCGCAAGAGTCTGAACGGTTTTCCCCAATCCCATTTCATCGGCAAGGATCACATTGAATGAAGAGAGGGCAAGTTTCCGCATCCAGAACACTCCCGCCTGCTGATATTTACGCAATTCCCCTTTGAATATGCTGTTTTCTTCCAGAAGCACATTCTCACTGGAAGCGGAATCCGTCAGGGCTTTCAGACGCAAAAATTCCACAGGGACAGCATCCGGCAAACCGGCAGAAAGTTCCGCCCAGCGCAATGCAGCAGGTCTGGGAAGACGCAAAATCTCTCCGTGGATCAACGGATCTTCCCCCTCCGGTACAGGAAGGATCTGGGCAACATCCGAAGCCCAGGAAACAAGCTTGGCAAGTTTTTCCGGTATCCGCATACAGTTTTCCGCATCCAGAACGGTAAAACTTTCATTATTGGAGGCTGCCCCCACCACATTTTTCCAGCAGACACTTTTTACCGCAGTATAAAAACGCACCCGTAAATCAAAATAACTTTCTGTCTGCTCTTCCAAAGCGCAACTCATATTCAAAAGCACATGATCGCTTCCCATTCTTGCCAGATTGGAGGAGATCATAAAATCCTGTCCGGAAGCAAACCATTTGGGAATGACTTCCCCCGTAAATGCGCCGATGGCTTCCGGGTCACGCAAAACGAAACGCACCTCATCGGGCGTTTTGGCGGAAACGGCCCTTTTAAAGCCGAAATTCAATAATTCGGAGGCGATTTTTTCTTCTTCAAGGGTATTGCGTTTCCAGAATCTTCCTCTGTATGCAGCCAGTCTTGCATGGTCATATTTGCACAAATGCCCCTCATAATCAAATTGCAGTTCCAGAAGCAGACTCTGATCTTTACGGAATACACCTTTATAAACAGGATGGAATTTTTTTGCTTTCAATCTTACGCCGTTGGACTCGATCAACTTGAAGGGCAGAGATTCCTGGGCATTGATCAGGGCATCCACAGACTTGTTGGAACAGGGCTGAACGGTAGTCCGCAGGAAATTGCGGAGCCACCCCACATCCACTTTTGCAGGAAGAAACCAGTATTCCCCCAGCATCCCCAGCCAGCAGCCGGCTCTTCCATTGATGACTTTCACATCCGCAAGGGGAAGAGTGGAATCATTGACCAGAACAGCAGATTTCAGGAGAGTACCGCCTTTTACATTTTCAATAATGATAACAGGTTCGGCAATTTCGTTATGTACTTTGATCTTCTCTTTATCCTTGAAAAAGTTATCAAAATCCGGCAGACAGTGGAAAAATTCTGCGGTCTGTTCCGCATCCAGTGTGAGATTTCCCCCGTCCTGCTGGGCATTGATGGCAAGGAAACGGATGATCTGCCTGTCCTGCAAGGGAAAATCCGATAATTTCAGGGAGACGGAAAAACTCTTGTCAAAATGCAGCTGCCGCAAGTTATTGAGATTTCCCAGATATTTTCTTCCGTTGGCGGTGATACTTGCGGAAAAAGTGATCCTTTCCCATTTACTGGGCACATGGGGAAAATCTTTTTCCAGATGCAGTTCAATACGGGATGAGCCGCTGTTGAGGGACTCGTTCAGAAGTTCCGACAAACCGGAAAATTTCAATCCGGCAAACTGGGCGGGTGCCTCTTTCAAAACCTCTTTTTCACGGCTTTTGATGGTATATTTTGCGTGACTCAAACAGGCAGCCATGGAGTGGGCGCAGAGAGAGGATACGGCAGAATCCGGACAGGAACAATTTGTATGGAATGGTCCATTGGGAAATCCGGTAAGTTCCGTCCTTGTCACCACTCCTTTGCCATCCCTGAATACGGCTCTCAAAACCCCGTTTGCCGCCTCATGACAGCAGACAAGTTCCTCTCCATGCAGGAGTTTTTTTCCTTTTTTAAAGATCTCCTTTGAGGAAAATCTCATCAATCTTGCTTCAAAACTTTCACCCATAAAGCCTTGCTCCGCACAATTTCTTTTTTACGACGCTATTTAAAAAAAGAAAATTTAGCATACTTTCCGGAAAATAAAAGGGTAAGAAAGAAAAAAATCCCTTTTTCTGCGGAAAAAATCACCTTTATCCAAAAAAAAGAGTGTTTTTCTAAATGAAAATTGTTTATTTACAGATCTTTGTTGAGGGACAAAAAAGCCGGTCATTGAACTATAAAAACATTCAATGACCGGCGGAAAAATACAAAAAACAGAAAATTACTTCTTGAGAATAAGTTCGATAACAGGTACTTCCGTATCCGGTTTGATGATGGGTACTTTCAATGTAACTGTATTTCTTTTTTCATCTTCTGTGAAAGTAATTTCACTGCCGTCAAGCATCAATTTGGCAAATTGGAGTTTACCATACATATTTTTCAGGTGAATGGCAAAACAGGGCCAGTTCATTACATGCAGGAAGAGTTGTCCTGTTTCCTGATTGTAGGTATAGCGGCAATCTCTGGGTTCGGGAAATTCTTCCGGAGCCATACCGCAGCCGTAAATGGCAGAAGAGTGGTATTTCATCCATTTTGCATAATCAGCAAGGCGTTCCATGGCTCTTTCTTCAATATAACCGCGGCCGTTGGGCCCTACATTCATCAGAAGATTGCCATCCCGGCAGACATGATTGATGAGAAGATCGATACACTGTTTGGGACTCTTCCAGGTATTGAAATCCCTTCCGTATCCCCAGGGACCGGAGAAGGTGTGACACCCTTCCCAGACATCGGCGTATGCTCCATGATGTTTTGTTACTTTTTCTTCCGGCATGACCTGTTCCGGAGTAAGCACATCCTCCATATCCGGCAGGTCGAGGCGGTTGTTGATAATGATCCCCGGCTGCAATTCACGGATCATTTTCACCAGATTTTCAGAATCCCAATCATTTCTGCCTTTACCTGTGGGGTATTTAGGTTCGGGGAAAGAAAAGTCAAACCAGATGATATCGATTTTTCCATATTCGGTCAAAAGCTGACGGACGGAATCATGCAGATATTTGATATATTTTTTCTGATCTCTTCCCTTATTCATTTCCGCAAGTTCCTCTCTGGTCTTGCCAAGTCCGGAGGGGTAGTTCACGCTGTCAATGACATAATCCGGGTGATGCCAGTCGATAAGGGAGTGGTAAAAGCCCACCTTAATATTTTCGGCTCTGAAAGCATCCACGATTTCTCTTATGGCATCTTTACCGTAAGCAGTATTGGTGATCTTGAAATCGGTGTAGTGGGAATCGAACATGCAGAACCCTTCATGGTGTTTGGTTGTGACCACAAAATATTTCATTCCTGCATCTTTGGCGGCTTTTGCCCACACTTTCGGCTCGAACATATCCGGGTTGAAAACATCAAAAAATCTCTGATACTGTTCATCGGTAAGTTTTTCATAATTTTTCAACCATTCATGTCTGCCGGGAACAGCATAAAGTCCCCAGTGAATGAACATTCCGAAGCGGTCATGGATAAACCATTTCAAATAATCTTTTGCCATAAAAAAACTCCTTTTGGGTGTTAAAATTCCTTACAATAAAATTTTTTGTGTATATATTATAACAACAGAATATGAAAAAAGCAAACTTTTCTTCATGGATTTTTACCTGTTTATTATGTCGTAAAGTGACATTTTCCGGTAAATACTTTTTTTTCGGTGAAGAAAATTCAAAAGTTCTCCAAAATCTGCAGAAATTTGCTTCGATCTGCAAAATATGCAAAAAAAAAAGATATTATGAGAAAAACAAACGCTCCTCATAACATCTTTTCTTTTATGCGCCCGATTTTTTATTGCGCGTCGTCAGGGACAGATAACTTCATGTGAAGTTTCTTTTTCAGCCATTCACGCAATCTCTGGAAAAGAGCATACAATGCAGGAGTGAAAACGATCCCTACAAATGTTGCAAGCAGCATCCCGGAGAACGTGGTGATCCCGATAGCACGGCGGCTTCCGGAACCAGCTCCAGTGGCAATGACCAGCGGGAAAACACCGAAAAGAAAACTCCATGCTGTCATCATAACAGCCCGGAAACGCAAATCGGCTCCATTTACAGCAGCCTGGAAGATGGAAACGCCATTTTCCCGTTCCTGCTTGGAAAATTCCACCATAAGAATAGCGTTTTTCGCTGCAAGACCGATCAGCATCACCAATCCCAGCTGGGCATAGATACTCATGGTCTCTTTCATAATGATAAGCCCCAGCAATGCGCCGAGAATGGCAAATGCCACAGAAAGCATCACCGGAATGGGAATCGTCCAGCTTTCATACTGGGCAACAAGGAAGAGGTAGGCAAAAGTAAGAGCAAGAAGCATAAGATAAATGATCTGTCCTTCGTTCTGCTGTTCCTGATAACTCATTCCAGTCCATTCCACATGGTAGTTTTCCGGCAGTTTCACCTGTTCGATAAGGGTCATCAGGCGTTTGGAAGATATACCGGGTTTGGCTTTGGCATTAAGTCCGGCAGAGGTCATCTTGTTGAAACGCATCACCTGACGGGGGCCTACCATATACCGCAAAGAACCAAGCGAGGTAAGAGGAACCATGTCACCATCTTTATTGGGGATCATAATATCCCGGATGTCATCCAGACTTACCCGGTTATCCGCAGTGGACTGGATCTTCACCTGATAGTTTTTCCCCATCAGGGTAAAGTCATTCACATAGTAGGAGGCAAGTTTGCTCTGCAAAGTGGAGTAAATACTGTTGGTTGCCACCCCCAGAGTTTCCGCCTTTTCCCGGTCGATATCCAGATAAAGCTGGGGAGTTTCAGCGTTATAGGGGGTCATGGCGTACAATGTTTCCGGCTTGCTCATAAGTTCTCTTACAAGTGCTTTCATATTTCCGGAAAGTTCCGCAGCAGGCACATCACCTACGCCGCAGATATTCCCTGTCACCCCTCCGGAAAGCCCCAATCCCATGATGGCGGGAGGAGTAAAGAGAATGAAAGAAGCATCTGTAATGGAGGCAAGTTTTGCCTGAATGGTTCTCTGGATGGCACCGATCTGCAAGTCGGGTGTGGTTCTTTCCGACCAGTCTTTCAAATCAATAAATGCCATACCCACATTTTCACTTTTCCCGGACATGAGACTCATACCGGCAACGATAAGGGCGGATTTTACTCCGGGAACAGTAAGAACACTCTTTTCCATCTGTTCCAGCACCTTATTGGTACGGGCTACGGATGCGCCGGAGGGAAGTTCCACGTTGGCAAAGATAACGCCCTTGTCTTCTTCCGGCAGGAAGGAGTTGTCAATGCGGAAGAAGAGGAAATAGATAAGAGAACATGCCGCAGCAAAAAGGATCAC
The DNA here is from genome assembly GCA_017629515.1 of Lentisphaeria bacterium. Lineage (GTDB taxonomy): Bacteria > Verrucomicrobiota > Lentisphaeria > Victivallales > UBA1829 > RGIG5327. The sequence continues at coordinate 25,461 of JAGBXB010000019.1, forward strand.
CGTCACAATGGCTCTGCGGGCAATAAGGCGTACAAGGAAAAGATACCATTTTCTGCCGCCGTCAATAACGAAATTGACAGGCGCAAAGATCTTATGGGGCTTTTCAGCAGGCGGCCGCAGAATAATGGCGCAGAGAGCCGGACTCAATGTCATTGCCACAACCGTGGAAAGACACAGGGAAATACACATGGTCACAGCAAACTGCATATAGATAGCCCCTACCATACCTCCATAGAAAGCAAGAGGAGCATAACAGGCAACTGTCACAAGAGTTGTGGCAATAATGGCTCCGGTGATCTGTTCCATACATTTGATAGCGGCTTCTTTCGGGGAAAGTTTCTCCCTCTGCATCAATGCCTGACAGTTTTCCACAACAACGATAGCATCGTCGCAGAGAGAACCGATGACCAGGATCAGACCGAACATGGTCAAAAGGTTGATACTGTAATCCAGCGCATACATAAAGGGGAATGTCCCGATAAGGGCAATGGGAATGGCAATGGAGGGAACAAGGGTAGCCCGCCAGTCCTGCAAAAAGAGCCAGGTAATGAGAACGACAAGAAGAAGTGCCACAACGATAGTGGTAATGATCTCATTAAGAGTTACCTGAATGAACTGTGTGGGATCGTACGCTACTTTGTAAGTCACCCTTTGGGGAAACGGTTTTCCCATTTTTTCAGTTCCGCTTTCACTCTGTTCATAGTGGCAAGAGCATTGGCTTCCGGAGTACGGTAAATGGCGACCCCGACAACTTCCTTGCCCATAAAGTGACAGCTTCCGGCATAGGAACTGGATCCCACTTCCACTCTGGCAATATCTTTGAGTCTTACGATACTTCCATCCGTATCTCTGCGGATGATGATATTTTCAAACTCGGAAGCTGTTTTCAATCTGCCCTGAACGTTGAGTTTATAATAAAGGTATTTGTTACTTTCTTCCGCTCCAATGGAACCGGATGCCGCCTGTACGTTCTGGGATTCAATGGCAGAGATCACATCTCTTACAGAGATCCCCAGCCCGGACATGCGCAGCGGATCCAGCCAGACACGCATGGAGTACTCTTTGATGGACATCACGTCAGCATAGGAGACCCCGTCCAGACGGGTGATGGCATCTTTGATATTGGCATCCACATAGTTATTGAGCTGCATCAGGTCAAGAGTCGTGCCGTCGGTAAGGAAGCAGACAGCGGCAAGAATATCGCCGCCGCGCTTGGTGACGGTCACACCTATCTGCATAACTTCAGTAGGCAGTTTGGGTTCTGCGCGCTTGATGGCATTCTGCAAGTTCACCATGGCGATATCGGTATCGGTACCGCTTTTGAAGGTTACTTCGCAGGAGTAGTTGCCGGAGTTGTCACTTGTGGAGGAAAAATAGAGAAGATCGTCCACACCGTTGATCTGGTCTTCCAGAGGCATGGCGACAGTCTGGGCGATCACGTCCGCACTTGCCCCGGTATAGGTGGCAGCCACATGCAGTGTGGGAGGCGCGATCTCCGGATACTCCGCAACCGGCAGTTTATACAAACTGATAAGCCCGGCAATAACCATCACCAAACTGATGACGATGGCGAAACGGGGCCGTTCAATAAAGATCCTTGAAAACATTTCTTACTTCTCCATCACAGGGTTCACAGGTACACCGGGATAGACTTTATTTGTTCCCGCAACGATCACAGTTTCGCCTTTTTTCAGACCTTTTTCGATCAAAACTCTTTTGCCGTCGGCGTTTCCGATGACAACAGGGCGTTTTTCAGGAATATTGTTTGCGCCTACAACATATACATAGGCGGTCTGACCGTCATGCATCAAAGCAGAAGGCAGCACGGCAGGCAGTTTTTTATGCAGATCTTTCCGGATAGTGACCCGGACAGTCATACCGGGATAAAGCTGCATTTTTTTATTGGAAAGTTTTGCATAAAGAAGAATGGAGTCGGTCTTGCGGTTGACTTCATTATTGAGAAATTCCACTTTACCTTTTTCTGCAAGCACTTTGCCGTCAGGAAGAGTAATGAGTACACTTGTATTGCTCTTCATGTCTTTAAGAGAATCGAAAATGGTAAGCAGATCCGCAGAACTCATGGCAAAACGTACCCGGATGGGGGCAACCTGAACGATGGTCACAAGAGTTCCGGAAGAGGGGGTGATATAATTGCCTCTGGTAAAATTGGTCACACCGGCAATACCATTAATGGGAGCGGTGATGGTGGTATTTTTCAGATTATCTTTTGCAGAAATAAGGGCGGCCTGCGCGGCAAGGAGGGCGGCTTTGCTCCCTTCCATGGCGGAACGGGAATTTTCCCAGGTATCCCGGCTTACGGCATTCTGCTTCATAAGAGCATTGTTCCGTTCATAACTGCTCAATGTATAATTATATTTGGCTTTACATTCGGCGATCTTTGCTTCACAGCTTTTCACTGTGGCATCATACTGCACCGGATCAAGTTTATAAAGTATCTGTCCTTTTTTCACCTGTGCGCCATCGGCAAAACCTACTTTCATGATTTCCCCGGAAACACGGGGTGTCACATTCACCACGGCAAGAGAAACGGTCTGCCCCACATAGTTTCTTACAAGGATATCCTCTGCAATAAAGACTTTTGCCACCCCGACGGTGGGAATGGGCATTGCCGGCATCCCGGCAGGTTTCTTTGCAGGTGCTTTTCCTTTTTCCTGACCGCAGAGAACCGCTCCGGAAAGCATAAGAAGCCCCATGGCGATCCCTGTTACACTTTTCATTGTTCTTTTCATTTTTTTCGTCCTTCTTTGTTCTGATATTTATTTGATTTGTTCATTCTCTAAATTGTTTTAATCTTTAAACTATATCACTTTTTTCCCTTTTTGTCAATATAAATATAGAAAAAAGAAAAAGATTTTCACAGCTGTCCCGTAAAAAACAGCGGAAAAAAGAAAAAATACTGTCTGCGGGAGGATGGATTTTTTTATTTTTTTTCTCTGCCTGTTTGCATTTTTTGTTAAGTAAAGTATTGTAATAAGGGCAGGAAAAAGCAGAAAGAGAGAATTTTATCATGGATCAGGAAAAACGTAAAAAAGAAAGACTTGTTTTTTTTGCAATGCTTTCGGAGAGAACCGGAAAAGTTCTGTGTCATACCCTCTTTATCTTCTTCCTTGTTCTGACCATTTTTATCTCTTACAGAACCTGGAATCTTCCGGATCATAAAGGGATGGAAAAGATCTTTTATCTGCTTCTTTCCCTGATAACAAGTTTTTGCACAGCTTTTTGTTTCATTACCTTTTATCTTCCTTTCCTTGTGGAAAAATTTACCGATGTACTTCTTTCCCCCAAAAGGCATTTATCCAAACCCGCCCCCCTCCTTTCCCCGGTACGGAATCTTATCACTTTGCGGAAATTTTATGAAGCGGAAGAAATGCTTACAGAAATTCTTGCCCGATATCCGGCAGATCCCTGTATGACTTTTGCCCTTGCCGAACTCTATTTTCTCCACATCCCCGATCCCGGCAAAATGGAAACACTCTGCCGGAATTATTTTGAAAACGGCCCGGAGATCCCTGCCCCGGAAAATATAAAGATACTGCTTTTATATACTGACACACTTCTGAAACTGGGAAAAGCAAATGAAGCCGTTATGGTATTGAAAAATGAATCAGGAAAAAAAATCTATCCCCCGGATGATCTTGCCATGATCCAGACAAGACTTGCCGGACTGGATACGCTGCAATAAAGAGGTGAAAAATGCTTGAAAAATTGCTTTTGAAAGCGGCTGAAGAAAATATATCCGACCTTTTCATCCATGCCGGAAAAGTTCCGGCATTCCGTATTCAGGGTAAGATCAAACCGGAAGGGGAGATCATTTCCGGCAGGGATATAGATCTTTTCCGCAAGGACATTCTTTCCGAAGCTGGGGAGAGTTTCTATCGTGAACGGGGAAGTGCCGACTGTTCCTGCACCATAGAGGGAAACCGTTTCAGGATCAATTTTTTTACCACCCTTACCGGTCCGGCTCTTGCTGTCCGTCCGGTGAAAAAAGGGGAAAGTGCTGTTTTTTCCAGATTGAATCTGCCGGAAGAATTTTTGAAAAATCTGTGTCAGGAACAGAGAGGACTTGTTCTTATAACCGGTTCCACAGGAAGCGGCAAATCCACCACACTTGCTTCCATGATCCATTATATCAATTATAATTTTTACCGCCATATCTTAACACTGGAAGATCCCATCGAATATGTTTTCACAGATGAGCTTTCAAGGATCTCCCAGCGGGAATTATCCGGCAGTGAAAAATTCGCCGATGCCCTGCGCAGTGCGTTGCGGGAAAATCCGGATGTGATCGTTATAGGCGAAATGCGGGATCTGGAAACCATGCAGACCGCAGTGACAGCGGCAATGACCGGTCATCTTGTCCTTGCCACAGTCCATACCTCCGATACAGTCAAAGCCGTGGAACGGATCGTCAATCAGTTTCCGGAAAATATCCGGGAACAGGCGTCGGAAGATATTGCCCAGAGTCTCCTTGCGGTCATTGCCCAGAGACTTGTTCCTTCAAAAAACGGCAAAGATATGCTTCCGGCAATGGAATTATTGCCCGCCGTTCCCACTGTAAAAAAACTGATAGGGGAACGGGATTTTGCCTCTCTGGAAGAATTTTTGAAACGCAATACTGCTTCCGGTATGCAGAATTTCAATAAAGCGGTCTTTGATCTTTACAGGGCAAAACACATCTTTCAGCAGGACGCATTCAATGCGGTGGATAATCAGGAGGAATTCAAACTTCTTCTTAAAGGTATGGAAACCGGTGTGGAAACATTCCGTGCTTCCTATGGAGCTGATGCAGGAAACGGCAATTTTGTAGATATGAAAGCCCTCCTCCAATATGCCCACTCCTTTCATGCCAGCGATCTGCACCTTACCGCCTCCTCCCGTCCCATTCTGCGGCTCAACGGTCAGTTGCGTCCATTGGATCTGCCGCCACTTACCCCCTCTGACATCCAGCAGCTTCTTTTCAGCATCATATCCAGACGCCAGAGGATCATTCTGGAAGAAAAAAAAGAGCTGGATATGGCCCTTTCCATCCAGCTGGAAGAAGGTGGCAAAAATATCCGTTACAGGTTGAATGCCTACTATCAGAGAGGTTCACTGGGGATCGCTGTAAGAGTGGTCAATGATGTTATTCCCCCGCCGGAAGAGTTGATGCTTCCTCCCCAGATCGTCTCCCTCATCGACAAAAAACAGGGTCTTATCCTGGTTACCGGGCCGACGGGCAGCGGGAAAAGTACCACTCTTGCCTCCCTTATCGACCAGATCAATACAAGGACGACAAGTCATATCATTACCATTGAAGATCCCATTGAATATGTGCACAGCAATAAAAGTTCCATTGTGGAACAGCGGGAACTGCATGCAGATACCCTCACCTTTGCCGCCGCATTGAAATATGCTCTGCGGCAGGATCCGGATGTGATCATGGTCGGGGAGATGCGGGATACCGAAACCATCGCCTCCGCCCTTACCGCTGCCGAAACCGGCCATCTGGTCTTTGCCACGATCCATACCAACAGTGCCGCCCAGACCATTGACAGGATCATTGATTCTTTCCCCGCCGGACAGCAGAACCAGATCCGTCAGCAGCTTGCCGGCGTATTGCTGGGGGTCATTTCCCAGCGGCTCATCCCCTCTGAAGCGGCAAAGAAACGGGTGGGAGCTTTCGAGATCCTGCTGGGGACGACCCCCATCCAGGCTTTGATCCGGGAGAATAAGACCCACCTGATCCGTTCCGCCATAGAGACCGCCGCAAAAGATGGTATGCAGACTCTGGATAAATCTTTGCAGGATCTTTATGCAAGGGGACTTATCACCTATGCGGATACAAAACAATACCAGCTGGAAAATTCTCTGACAAGGGAATATTGATGCTTCTTTCCTGCATTTCTCTGTCAAAAAATCAAGTTTTTCTCTTTTCGGATTGGAAAAAATGAGTTTTTATGCTATATTATTCGGAATATATTAAGTTTAAAACAATTTTGTTAATCAAACATTCATAAAGAAAAGGAAATGTTATGGCTTCCGAACTGGACAACATCACAATCGCATTCAAAGACGAAAAAGCCTGCTCCCGCAAGGCAGAAATCACCATCGCTGCCGCCGCAGTTGCCGATGCTTTTGCAAAAGCATACAAACAGGCTGCAAAAGAAGTACAGATCGCCGGCTTCCGTAAAGGAAAAGCCCCCATCTCCATCGTAAAAGCCAGATACGGCTCCTATGTGAAAGATGACGTGATCCGTACCTTCCAGCAGCAGGCTTACAGCAAAGTCATGCAGGGCGGTGAACTGGATATTATCGGAGCCGGTGCTCCCGAAGGCATGGATTCTCTTGCAGAAGATAAAGATTTCACCTTCTCCTTCCCTGTGGAAATCGCTCCTGCATTCACTCTTCCTGAATACAAAGGGATCGAAGTGAAACTGGAAAATGCCAAAGATGCTGAAAAAGCCTTCAATGACCACAAAGAATATATGAAAGGCCTTTATGCCGAATATGTTGCCATTGAAGATGCTGCAAAGGAAAATGATACATTGAAAGTAAGTTACGAAGCCGATTACGCTCTTGCTGACGATGCTTCCGCCGCTCTCAAACGCATGGTGAAAGCAGAAGAAAGCTGGCTCTGGCTTGCCGAACCCGAACAGATCCCCGGCTGCGTGAAAGCCCTTGTGGGAGCTGTCAAAGGCGGCGAATATACATTTGAAGCAGAATTTCCCGCAGATTTCCGCGTTGCAGAACTTTCCGGCAAGAAACTTTCCTACAAAGTAAAAGTTCTTGACGGTCAGAGAAGAATGCCTGTGGAAAGCGATGAAAAACTTGCAGAAAAACTGGGCATGAAAGACGTGGAAGAAATGAACGCAAAACTGCGTGAAACCACCGATAAAGAACTTGCCGAAGCCGAAAAACAGGAAATGAAAGCTGCCGCTGTGGATAAACTTATTGCAGAAGTAGCAGATTTTGAACTTCCCGAAGGCATCCTCGGTCAGTACACCCAGAGAGAATTCTCCCGTATTGCCGAAACTCTCGTAAAGAAAGATTCCGATGTGGAAGAATTCAAGAAAGAAAAAGATAAACATGTGGAAGAAGCGAAAAAGAATGCTTCTTCTTACCTGAAAAAATTCTTCATTCTGCGTCAGATCGCCAAAAATGAAAAAATCGAAGTGACTGCCGAAGATATGAACAACCGTATCCAGGCAATCAGCAACTATTTGAGAAAAACCCCTGCCGAAGTCACCGAACTTCTGATCCGCAACGGCGGTTATGAAGAAATCGAAAGCGATATGCTTGTGGAAAAAGCCGCTGACTTCGTGGGCAGCAACGCAAAAAAAGCCTGATGATTCAGGAAATTGAAGGAAAAGTAAGATGATAAAAAATGTTCTTGTGCCTACTGTGATCGAACAGACCGGCGGCGGTGAACGCGCCTATGATATTTACTCCCGTCTTCTGAAAGACCGTATTGTCCTCCTTGGCACCCCCATTGATGACAATGTGGCAAACATGATCATTGCTCAACTGCTTTTCCTTCAAAGCGAAGACCCCAAAAAAGATATAGATATGTATATATGTTCCCCCGGGGGAAGCGTTACGGCAGGACTTGCCATCTATGATGTGATGCAGATCCTTTCCTGTGATGTGAAGACCTATTGTGTAGGTCAGGCGGCAAGTATGGGTGCTGTTCTGCTTTGTGCAGGAGCAAAGGGCAAACGTTATGCTCTGCC
>JAGBXB010000020.1 GCA_017629515.1 Lentisphaeria bacterium
AGCCCTCTGCTCCTGCCGCCATCCATGATGCCTACCTTGAGGCTGGTGCGGATATTATTGAGACCAATACCTTTAATGCCAACAGTATCGCTCTTGCGGAGTTCGGATTAAGCCGGTTTGCCTATGATATAAACAAGGCGGGGGCACAAGTTGCCCGTGCCTGTGCCAATAAATATGCGGCAAAGGATAAGAGACCGCGTTTTGTTGCCGGAAGTATGGGACCCACCGGAAGAACAGCCTCTCTCTCCCCTGATCCGGATGATCCTGCGGCAAGAAATATCACCTTTGACGAATTGAGAGAAGCCTACTATTTTGCCGCATTGGGATTGATCGACGGCGGAGTGGATATGCTTCTTATTGAAACGGTTTTTGATACACTCAATGCCAAAGCGGCAGTTATGGGGGCAAGTCAGGCTGCAAAAGTGCGTTCTCTGCGTGTGCCTGTCATGCTTTCCGGGACGGTTTCCGATGCCTCCGGCAGAATGTTGGCAGGGCAGAGTGCCAATGCGTTCCTTCAGTCTTTGTCCCACACACCCGAGCTCTTTTCCATAGGGTTCAACTGTGCATTGGGTGCGGAAGAGATGAAGCCCCATATCCGGGAGCTTTCGGAACGTACGGAAGTATTGGTAAGTGCCTATCCCAATGCGGGTTTGCCGGATGCGGAGGGGAATTATACCCAGACTCCGCAGATCATGGCGGAAAAGATCCACTCCTTTGCGGAGGAAAATATTGTGGATATCGTCGGCGGATGCTGCGGAACGAGTCCCGCCCATATCAAAGCCATTGCGGAAGCGGTAAAGGGGATGCCCTCCAGAAAATACCATGAAGTGAAAAAATATTTCCGCCTCTCCGGACTGGATGCGCTGGAACTTACGGAAAAAGATACCTTTACCGACATCGGGGAGCGTACCAATGTGGCAGGAAGTAAAAAATTCCTCAACATCATTAAGGAAGGTAAATATGAGGAAGGTTTGCAGATCATCCGCAGTCAGATCGCCAAAGGGGCAAAAATCATTGATGTAAATATGGATGACTCTCTTCTGGATGCGGAAAAAGAGATGACAAAATTCCTCCGTCTTGCCATGAGTGAGCCGGATATCGCCAAAGTGCCCTTTATGATCGATTCCTCCCGCTGGGAGGTTATTGAGGCAGGCTTGAAATGCGTACAGGGGAAATGTGTGGTAAACTCTCTTTCTTTGAAAGAAGGGGAGGAGGAGTTTCTGAAAAAAGCCGCTCTTGTGCGTGCCTATGGAGCAGCCCTTCTGGTACTTGCCTGTGATGAAAAAGGACAGGCGGATACGGTGGAAAGACGGGTGGAAGTCTGTAAAAGAGCGTATAAATTATTGACGGAAGAAGTGGATTTTCCTGCGGAAGATATTATTTTCGACCCCAATGTGTTTGCCGTGGGGACAGGATTGGAAGAACACGCCAATTATGCAAAAGATTTTATTGAAGCCGTCCGTCAGATCCGGGAGGCTATGCCGTTATGCAGTATCAGCGGAGGAATAAGCAATGTTTCCTTTGCTTTCCGTGGCAATAATGCAGTTCGGGAAGCCATCCACAGTGTATTTCTGCATCACGCCATCAAAAACGGTCTGAATATGGGGATCGTGAATCCCGCAGGACTTATTCCTTATGAAAAATTGCCGGAGGATTTGAGAGAAGCTGCCGAAGCAGTTGTCCTGAATCTTTCGGAAGATGCCCCTGAAAAATTGATAAGTATCGGGGAAAAATACAGGAAAGAACCCGGCGGAAAGAAAACTTCTTCCGGTAAAAAAGAGGAAAGAAGTCTTTTGCCGCTGGAAGAAAGGATCGCAGAATTTCTGGCAAAAGGTCAGGATGAATTTGTGCAGAGCGATATGGAAGAAGCATTGACAAAGTATGCAGATCCTGTGGAGATCATTGAAGGACCTCTCATGGAGGGGATGAAAAAGATAGGCGTACTTTTCGGCGAGGGGAAAATGTTTCTTCCCCAGGTCATCAAAAGTGCCCGTGTGATGAAAAAAGCTGTAAGCGTGCTTATGCCCGCCATTGAGGCGAAAAAGAGTTCCGGGAACACGGTTTCTTCCGGAAAAATCATTATTGCCACTGTCAATGGCGATGTGCATGATATAGGTAAAAATATTGCAGGATTGGTTCTGCAATGCAATAATTATGAGGTCATTGACCTTGGGGTGATGTGTCCCTGTGAAAAAATCGTGGATGCCGCAGAACAGGAAAAAGCGGATATGGTGATCCTTTCCGGACTTATTTTCCCCTCTCTGGAAGAGATGTGCAATGTGGCAAAAGAGATGGAAAAGCGTTCCATGAAAATTCCTCTCCTTGTGGCGGGTGCAGCAACAAGCAAGGCGCATACGGCTCTTAAAATAGCTCCTCTCTATTCCGGGATCGTGGCACACGTTCTGGATGCTTCCCAGGATGCGGTCTTTGCCGGACTTCTTCTCAATGAGGGGGAAGCAAAGGAAAAATTTATAAAGGAATTGAAAGAAGAGTATGCTTTGATCCGTGCCGCCCACGGAGAGAAAGAGGAAAGTATGCCCCTTCTTATGAGTCTGGAAGAGGCACGGAAAGGAAAATTGCTTCCGGGATATGAGAATACTTTTGTTCCGGCATTAAGCGGGATTTTTGAGTTTACTTTGGATGCGGAGGAACTTCTGGAATTTGTGAAATGGGAAGATCTTGCCTCCATGTGGAAAGTAAGGGGCGGGGACGCGGAAAAAGATCTGATTGATGATGCAAAAGCTCTTGCCGGAAAGATCGGGAAAAAGATTTCCTGTAAAGGGGTTGCCGGGATTTTTCCTGCATACAGTAAAGAGGATGATATTTATATTCTTTCTCCTTCCGGGGAAAGAGTTTTCCCCATGTTGAGAAATCAGAAGAATTCCTATTCTCTTGCTGATTATATTGCTCCGGATGGAATGGGAAAGAAAAACGGGCGGGATCATATAGGGGTTTTCGCACTTTCCTGCGGTTTCGGTGTGCCGGAAATCGTGAAAGAATTTGAAGAAAATGGGGATTCCTATTCGGCATTGCTTACGGCATGTTTTGCGGATATTCTTGCGGAAGCATTTGCAGAATATCTGCATAAAAAAGTACGGGAACAGTTATGGGGTTGGGGTTCTTCTTATGAGGGGATCCGGCCTGCGCCCGGGTATCCCGCCTGTCCGGATCATACCTTGAAAAAGGATATTTTCCAGCTTCTTGAAGTAGAAAAGCGTTTGGGGATCACTCTGACTTCTTCTTACATGATGACACCGGAAGCCTCGGTCTGCGGATTTTACTTTGCCCATCCGGATGCAAAATGTATGGCTGTGGGGGTATTGGGAGAAGATCAGATAAAGGATTATTCTTCCCGCCGCGGCATGAAAGAAGAGGATTTATTGCCCTTTATCGCCTTTGCCCGGTAACTTGGACGGGTACGGAGTACGGATAGGTACGGATGTGTAGGGATGTGTAGGGAGAAAATATGAAAAAGGATGAGATTCTTGTTTGCGGACTGGGGATCAGCGGGGAGGGGGCAGCTCTTCTCGCTTTAAAACTGGGGAAAAATGTAACCATTGTGGATGAAAATGATACCCTTTCCCTGCAGAAAAAAGGAAAAAAACTTGCGGATGCCGGTGCAAAGGTTATTCTGAACTGGAATGAGAAAATCCCTCTTCCAGCCTGTGAAACGATTATTTTAAGTCCCGGTATCCGCAAGGAAAGTACCTTATACCGTGCGTTACCGGAAAATGTGGAAAAAATAAGCGAATTGACATTCGCTCTCCGCCATATCCCCTGTCCTTTTGCCGCCGTAACCGGGACAAACGGAAAAACCACCGTCACCGAATTGACAACTTTTCTTCTCAATGCCGCAGGAAAAAAGGCTCTGGCATCAGGAAATGTGGGAAATTCTTTAAGCAATTGTGTGGCAATGGCTCTGGATGGACTTTGCGATTTCCTTATGATCGAAGTAAGCAGTTTCCAACTGGAAAATATCGCGGAATTTCCTCCCTGTTCCGCTGCTCTTCTCAATATCGCAAGCGATCATATCGACCGTCACGGCTCTCTGGAAGAATACGCAAAAATCAAATTTTCCCTTCTGAAAGAAGAAAGAGAAAAAGAAAAACGCATCGTCAACAGTTCCGTACTTCCTTTTTTACAGAAATTTCTTCCCGGAAGTGAAGCGGTTGTTTTTTCCTCCGCAAATAAAAATGCAGAATTTTTTGCCGATACGGAAAAAAATTGGATATTCTATAAGGGAAGAGAATTTTTTGATTGCACAAAGGCGAAACTCAAAGGCCGTCATAATTTTGAAAATATTGCTGCCGCCCTTGCCATATTGCGGGGAGCTTTGGGGGAAGAAGCAATATTCATGCCCCAGATACAGACAGCTTTGCAGGAATTTGCCCCGTCGCCTCACCGGATGGAAATATTTCTGGAAAAAGATGGCATCCGGTATGTGAATGACTCCAAAGCGACCAATCCCCATGCGGTCAATGCTGCCATTGCAAGGTTTGCAGAGGAAAGCGGAAAAAGAAAAAATATCATTCTGCTGCTGGGCGGATTGGATAAGGGAATGGATTTTTCCGAACTGGAAAAAAGTCTCCCTTATGTGAAAAAGATCATTCTTACAGGTTCCTGTGCGGAAAGTATAGAAAAAACCCTTCATGGAAAAGTCCGGATGCAGACAAGTGAAAACTTTGCCGATGCGGTGGAAAAAGGGTGCCGCGGGGCAGTTTCCGGGGATATCGTACTGCTTTCCCCGGCAACGGCAAGTATGGATCAATTTAAAAACTATGCGGAACGGGGCAATACTTTCAAGGATTTTGTAAGAAAGTTTCTGTTTTCCCACTCTTCCTGATTTTGGTGAAGGCATTTTTTATTCCTTCCGGTGTTAAATACCCTCTGAAAGAGAAAAAAATCTTCTTTCCTTCCGGAAACTGGCAATGTTTATTGGATTTTCCTTGCGTTGTGTATTATATTAATAAAAACGATACACAAAACCAAAATGGATATTTCTATGAAAAAGAAGAATGTTTTTACTGTTATTGCCGGAGTGCTTCTTGGAATATTTTTTGCCGGTTGCGCTGTGACTGATCATACAGACGACGCTGTGGAAAAGGCAAGGAAATTTGCTCTGGACAAGACCCGTACTCTTACGGAATATGAGCGCAATACCATCCGTTATACTCTTCCGGCGATTCAGGAAGAGGATATTTTTACATTCAATGCCATCAAACTTACGGAATATGATCATGTCCCCCGGGGGGAGAATGTGAAAGTTCATAAGACGGAACACCTGGATCATCAGGCAGTAAGTTTCGTGTGGAACATTCCCTCCATCGGCAGTGAGGTGGTCGTTTACGGTACGGGAGACCGTTCCATGCGTTTCTGGGAGCCTGTTCGGGTACTTTTCCGCAAAAGGGAAAAAGTGGACAGTGCCTATGAGGCGGCAATGAAAAAAGTACAGGATTTTACCATCAATAATATGCTTTACCTTACAGAAAGTGAACGCACCCGTATCCGTTTTTCCCCGGGGAAAGTATATTGCACCACTTTCGATCTTTCCTATTTGCAGGAAAAGAAAGCCCCGGCAGCGGAAAATGTCTGGCAGGAATATCTGAATGAGAAAAAATCGGGGAAAAAGGCAAGGTTCCAGCTTTCCCTCATCTGGCAGGCGGATGATCCGCAAAAGGTGATCGTTTTCACCGGAACGGGGGCATTTATCCCCGGAGCAAAAGAGGAAAAACTTCCGGAGGGAAAAATCACAGGGGAAAAGGAAATATCCCTTCTTGCCTCCTGGGATATCCTTTGTGTGCATGTGCTGAAAAAAGATGAGTTTGCAAAATATACAGCTGCTCTGGATGAAGTCTTGAAGATCCATCGGGATCAGGAGGAAAAATAAAATGAAAAGTATGACAGGTTTCGGCAGCGGAGAGTGTGCTGTAAAGGATGGATCTCTCCTTTTCCGTGTGGAGATCTCTTCGGTCAACAGAAAACAGTTTGAATTGAAAGTAGCTCTCCCCAGAGAGATGCTTGCCATGGAAACAAATATCCGTAAATGTGTCGGGGAAAAAGTAAGCAGAGGAGCTCTTGTTCTCCGTGCAGAAGTCCTTTCCGCCGCAGGGCAGCCTGTGACGCCGGAAATAAAGATCAATAAGGAAAATCTTGCAGCATTGCGTAAGGAAATGGAATCTCTTGCCCTGCCGGAAAGTGCGTTCCAGAATATTTTAAGTGTGCCCGGAATCGTGGAACAGACCAATGAGGTCCTTGCTGTTCCGGAAAAAGAGGAGGCATTGCTTTACGCCTGCTCCCGGGCGGTGGATTCTCTTGTGAAAATGCGCACTACCGAAGGGGAACTTTTGAAAAAGGATCTTTCCGGAAGAATTTCCGAACTGGAAAATATGCTCGCACAAATCGAACCGGAAGCGGGGCTTCTGCCCGCACAGGCGAAGGAACGGCTTTTGAAGAAACTTGCCGATGCCGGTTTGAGTGTGGATATCAATGATGAAAGAGTTTTAAGGGAAGTAGTGATTTTCGCCGATAAACTGGATGTAAATGAAGAGATCACAAGATTGAAAAGTCACTTTGTCCATTTCCGTTCTTTCCTTGCCAATGAAAAAGAAGCTCTGGGGCGGAATATGGATTTTCTCACCCAGGAGATCTTCCGTGAGATCAATACTTTGGGTAATAAAACCGGTACAACTTCCATTTCCCCTGTTATCGTCCGGATGAAAGCGGAAGCGGAAAAGATCCGTGAACAAATACAGAATGTAGAGTGAGAGAGGAAAAAATGGATTGCTCTTCTTATAAATCAAATCCCCTTGCCGAACAGGTCTTTATCGACCAGTTGATCACTTCTTTGTATGCTACTTATGCAGATGGGGACGCTATCAATCAGACTGATGGAAACAATCTGCCCAGAGAGTCGGAAATATTGGATATTTTACGGGATCTTCTGGAACTTGTTTATCCCGGTTTTCAGGAAAAAGCCCATTATTCCGCATCCAATCTGCGGTACAGTGTGGGAGAGATCCTTTCCAGAAGTTATTCCGGATTAAAGGATATTATTTTCCGTTCTCTGCAATACAGCTGCAAGGCGGTTGAGGAAGATAAATGCTCCTGCAACTGCGGAAAAATGGCAGATGAAGCTGCCCGTTATCTTCTTTCCCGTCTTCCGGAGATCCGCAATACGCTTAAAAAAGATGTGAAAGCGGCATTTGACGGAGATCCGGCAGCAAAAACTCATGCGGAGATCGTTTTGAGTTATCCCGGATTGAAAGCCATCACCATCCAGAGGATCGCCCATTGCCTGTATGAGAAAAATGTGCCTCTCATTCCCCGTATGATGGGGGAATATGCCCACCGGATCACCGGAATCGACATCCATCCCGGCGCAAAACTGGGGGAAAGCATTTTTATCGACCACGGTACGGGAGTGGTTATAGGAGAGACTGCGGAGATCGGTTCCCATGTGAAGATCTATCAGGGGGTGACTATCGGCGCACTTTCTTTCCCCAAAGATTCCAGCGGAAAGATCATCAAAGGCAATAAAAGACACCCCACTATCGAAGATGATGTAACCATTTATGCCGGTGCAACCATTCTCGGTCCTATTACAGTGGGTGCTTCTTCCGTCATCGGAGGAAATGCCTGGGTGACTGATGACGTGGAACCCTGTTCCAAAATCACCATTTCCCCGCCCAGCCAGACCATCAAAAGAAGCCGGAAAAGTGCAAGATGCGCCGCCTGTATGGAAAGCGGACTTGAAGAAAAAATGTTCCGTGCGGCAATGTGGGTACTGAAAGAATCCCTGAAAGTACAGAAAGAGGAAGAAGTACTTCTGATTTTTGATGAAAATACTTTATGTGTGGCGGAAGCATTCCGCAAAGCCGGAAATGAGGCAGGTATAACCATAAAGGATCGTTTGATCGCCATTACTGCCTCCAACGGAGCCGATCCGGATGCGGAGACCGTACAGGAAATGAAAAATGCTTCTGTGATCATTGGCGCAACCACCAATTCCCTTACCCATTGTCATGCCATGACTGTTGCCCGTAATCACGGGGCAAGAGCGGTGACATTGCCGGGGATCACAAAGGAACTTTTTGCCAGAAGCGTACCGGAAGATGCGGAAAAAATGCGGGAAAATGGTGAAATGTTCCTCAAAGAACTTTCCGGAAAGCATAAATGTTTTCTTTCCACGGAGACTGGGACTCTTCTCACCTTTGAAACAGGAAACACTCCTTTTCAAAGCGATGACGGTTTTTTTGCAGAAAAAGGAATGGTAGGCAATATTCCCTCCGGAGAAGTTTTCGGTATTCCGGAAAATATGACTGGAACGCTTGTTGTGGATGGTTCCATTGCCGGCTTCCCCTGGGAAAAAGGTATGGAAAATGCCAGGATCCATATTGAAAACAATATGGCAGTCAAATTTGAAACTTCAAGAGGAAAAGAGTTGGAAAATGCTCTGGATATTGCCGGAAAAATGGGCAGAAAAGTTGCGGAATTCGGTATCGGATTGAACAGTTCTCTTTTCCTTTCCGGAAATTTGCTTGAAGATGAGAAAGTAAAGGGAACGATCCATATAGCATTCGGAAACGATGCGGGGATGGGCGGGAAAAATGATGTACCCGTACATATCGACTGCCTGGTACAGAATCCCACATTGGAAGTGGATGGAAAGATCCTTATGGAAAAAGGTGTTTGGAAGATGGAAAGATGAGGAAAAATGAGTAAAATACATGATAATCTGAAAATGATCCTTGAAGAGATCTCTCTTGCTGCTGAAAAAGCAAAGCGTGAAAAGGATTCCGTAAAACTTATTGCAGTATCTAAAACTTTTCCCGCTTCCGATATTCAGGAGGCTTATGACTTCGGCCAGCGGCTTTTCGGGGAAAACCGTGTGGTGGAATTAGAGGGGAAAACCCCTGTTCTTCCGGCAGATATCCAATGGCATCTTATCGGCCACCTGCAAAGCAATAAAAGCATGAAGGGGGTGGAAAATGCCTCCTGGATCCACTCTGTGGAGTCGGAAAAACTTGTCCGGCATATTGAAAAGGCGGTTTCTTCCCTGGATAAAAAAATCCATATTCTTCTGGAAGTAAATGTTTCCGGAGAAGAAAGTAAGTTTGGACTCCGCACTTTTGAGGATGTGCTTTCCTGCGGGCTTCTTGCTATGGAAATGCCTCATATCGAACTTATGGGATTAATGACCATGGCACCCTTTGAAGCAGAGGAAAAAGTTCTGCATGAAACATTTGCCGGATTGAGGCAGATGCGGGATAAACTGGAAATTTCTCTGGGGAAAAAGTTGCCGGAACTTTCCATGGGAATGAGCGGCGATTACCGTATCGCCATTGAAGAAGGGGCTACCTTTGTCCGTATCGGGACAGCTGTTTTCGGCGGAAGATAAGAGGGAAATAATATGGTGCCGGAAATACCCTTTGACCCGGCTGGACTGAAAAACAACCGGGCGTTTCTTGTTGCCTCCTCTATCGTAAAAAGATTGCGTGAGGCCTCTTACTGTGCCTATCTTGTAGGTGGATGTGTCCGGGATATGGTCATGGGGAAGACTCCATTGGATTTTGATATTACAACTTCAGCGACCCCGGAAGAAATAGAGAAACTTTTTTCCCGTTGTATCGGGGTGGGGGCGTCCTTCGGAGTAATGAAAGTTGTGGAAGAAGCCATGGAATTTGAAGTGGCAACATTCCGGGAGGAGAAAGATTATGAGGATGGGAGACGCCCGGAATTTATCCGTTACAGCAAGACGGTTGCCGAAGATGTATCCCGCCGGGATTTTACAGTAAACGCTTTGCTTTTCGATCCGGAAAAAAATGTGATCCTTGATCATACAGGCGGAGTTGCCGATTTGAAAAAAGGTGTTCTGCGGACAGTGGGGGAACCTTTGACCCGCTTTTCCGAGGATTATTTAAGGATGCTGCGTGCTGTGCGGTTCGCTGTGAGACTGGATCTGGAAATGGATGAAGCAACAGCACAGGCAATAAGGGAACTTGCGCCCAAAGTAAAATATCTTTCTTCTGAACGTATCCGGGATGAACTGGAAAAGATGCTGACAGGGAAAAATCCCCATAAGGCGTTTATTCTCCTTTCCCGTCTGGGGATATTGAAAGAAGTTCTGCCGGAAGTGGAGGCTCTTCACGCAGTGGAACAGCCGCCGAAATATCATCCGGAGGGGGATGTATTCATTCATACAATGCTTTTACTGGAACATATTGCTTATTCCAATGCGGAAGTCGGATGGAGTGCTTTGCTGCATGATGTGGGAAAGAAAGATACTTACAGTGTCATAGACGGCCGCATCCGCTTTTTCGGACATGAGGAAAAAGGGGCAAAAATGGCGGAAGAAATTTTGCAGAGATTGAAATTGCCGGCAAAAACCATAAAAAATGTGGTGAAAGCCATTGCCGGTCACATGAGATTTTCCCATGTGCAGGTGATGCGGCAGAGTAAATGGCGGCAGTATCTTGCCGATCCGAATTTTCCTCTGGAATTGGAATTGCACAGATTGGATTGTATGGCATGTCATCAGATGGTGGATAATTATCTTGTGATGCTGGACAGGATCCATGAATTGGCACTTTCCGGAGTGTCTCCTGTTCCCAAACCTCTTATTACAGGAAAAGATCTTCTGAAAATGGGCTTGAAACCTTCTCCTGCATTGGGAAAGATCCTGAAAAAAATAGAGGAATTGCAGCTGGAAGGGCGCATCACAACAAGGCAGGAGGCATTGAAAGAAGCGGAAAAGGGGATAAAGAACAATGCTCTTTAATTCTTTTTCTTTTGCCATATTTCTGCCAGTTGTCTTTTTCCTGTATTATATATTACCGGCAAGATTCCGTATATATATTCTTCTTCTTTCCAGTTATTATTTTTATATGAGCTGGAATATAAAATATGTATTTCTTATTCTGTTTACCACCATTGTTACGTATTTTGCCGCATTGTTGATGGAAAAGGCGGAAAATACAGAGAAGAGAAGTATATGGTTCGCTTCAGCGATCACGATTTCTTTTGCTTTGCTTTTTTTCTTTAAATATTTTGATTTTTCGTCCGGATTATTGTGTGCAATAGGGAATTTTGCCGGATTGAAATTGCATCCTGTAACTTTATCTCTGCTTCTGCCGGTGGGGATCTCTTTTTATACGTTCCAGACGGTCAGTTATCTTACGGATGTATATAAAAAGAAGATTAATGCGGAAAGGAATTTTATATATTTTGCTGCATTTATTTCTTTTTTCCCCCAACTTGTTGCCGGCCCTATCGAAAGGACGGAAAATCTGCTTCCCCAATTACGTACTTTGAAAGATTTTGACAGATCAAAAGCGGAATATGGATTGAAGATGATTGCATGGGGTTTATTCAAAAAAATGATCATAGCGGATTCCATTGCCCCCGGAGTGGATTTTGCTTATGGAAATTGCGGAACTGTTCACGGGGCGACTCTTTTTATTGCAACACTGCTTTTTGCTGTTCAGATTTATTGTGATTTTTCCGGGTATTCCGATATCGCCATCGGATCTGCCAAACTTTTCGGAGTGGATCTTATGCAGAATTTCCGTATGCCTTATTTAGCCTCTTCTTTCCGGGATTTCTGGGCAAGGTGGCATATAAGTCTTTCCACATGGTTCAAAGATTATCTCTATATTCCTATGGGAGGCAACAGAAAGGGAAAATTGCGTCAGTATATAAATTTGCTTCTTACCTTCAGCGTAAGCGGTTTATGGCACGGGGCCAATCTTACTTTTGTTGTGTGGGGCTTGATACACGGTATTCTTCTCACAGGGGAAAATATGATGAAAAAAACAAGAGAAAATATGAAGAAAAAATGGGGTATCTGTTACCGGATCATAATGGTCTTTCCTGTCTTTTTCCTTACCTCTTTTGCATGGATTTTTTTCCGTTCAAATTCATTGAACGAGAGTACCTTTGTTCTTGCCCGGATTTTTTCTTCATTTTTGTCTCCGGACGTTTTTTTCCGGAAAATAATTTTTGCGTACAGGGAAATGGGTTTTCCCACATCAGAATATTTGAAGATCCTTATCGTTTTACTTATTCTTTTCCTTTATGACTTGTATTCAGAACTTTTTACAGATGCGTTAAAAAAAATCCAGACATGGAACAGAATTTCCCGTTGGGGATTTTATATATTTATTGGTTTACTTCTTATCTTTTTCCAGCCGTTGAAAAGCGGGACGGGGTTTATTTATTTTCAATTTTAAAGGTGGTATAGAATTTATGAAACACTTTCTTTGTAAATTTCTGATTTATACCGGTTTATTATGCAGTATTTCCGTACTGCTTTTTCTTGTCTGGTTTTTCCTTTTTATTTATGGAAAAATGAAAAACAATTATGATTCGGCAATAGAGATCAAAATGGAGCGTTTATTGAATACACCCTCTCCGAAGATCATTCTTGCAGGCAATTCCAATCTTCCTTTCGGGATAGATTCTTCCATGCTGGAAAGAAAATTGGGTATGCCTTGCGTAAATCTGGGACTTAACGGCGGTATGGGAAATGCTTTTTATGAAAAAATGGCATCCATGAATATCGGCAAGGGGGATCTTGTTATTATTTTATATACGCATTATGAAGAAGAAATTAATGGGCCTTTCTTCTGGGGTTTTTATTTCAGTACAAAAATGTTCCGTAATCCTCTTTTTTCCCCATCATTGCTATTAAAGCAGTTGTATGCGTTGCCTGCTTTTATGAAATATATGGTAATGGAAACTTTGCAAAAAAAGTTTTCCGGAAATAAGGCGGGAAAATTTGAGCACATTTATAAAAGCTCTTCTTTCAATATTTATGGCGATATTGCAGTTGAGCGACCTGCCGCCTTTTCTGCGGATATACCCTCTTATATTCCCATTATACAAGTTGCAACAGTAAAAAGATTGAATAAATGGCATGAGGAAATACAGCAAAAAGGGGCGTTTCTCCTTGCCGCTTCTTATCCTGTTTATGCCGGAAAAAATGTTGCAGATAAGGAAAAAATGCTTGTTTTTCAGAAGAAACTGCAAAAAGAACTTTCTTTTCCTGTGATCTCTGATTTCCGGGAATATTATTTCCCGCCGGAATATTTTTTTGACAGTTGTTTTCATCTGACAAAAGAAGGGGCAGAAAAAAGAACAGCTCTTCTTGTAAAAGATATTGAAAATTGGCAGAAAAAGTACGGAAAATAATTTCACGCTTCTGACTTTTCTTTTTGATCCAGATCCACTACTTTGATCTTTTTCCAGGCACCGGTATTTTTCCGCCACCGGATAATCAGGGCATCACAAACTACATAGAAAGTGATCCCTGCCGCCCAGGCAATGTAAATGGGACAGGGAAAAATCTTTGTGAAAATAAACGTCATGGGTACCTGGATCATCCATACAGAAACAATGGCAAGAACAAGGGGAATTTTTGTGTCGCCCGCTCCCCGCAGAGAACCGGCAGTAATAAAACGTTGCCCGTCATAGAAATTCTGGAAGATCTGCAATAAAAGAAGAACCTTTACAAGGGGGATGACTTCTTCTATTTTTATTCCGGCATCAGAGCGGGGTGAAAACAGCTTAATGAGAAATTCCGGGAAAAGAAGGTAAAGAGCCGCAATAAAAATAAAGTAAAGGGAAAGCATCCTTACAGATCTTTTACTGATCATTTCCGCTGTGGCAAGATCCCGTTCCCCGATATATTTTCCCGTAAGGACAGAGGCGGAATCCATCAAGCCGAGAAGCGGGATAAAGGCAATCAGATTGATAGTCATGGCAAGTCCCGCCGCGGTCATGGCAAGATCTCCCAGGCAGCCGAACCAGAGAAGTACACAGGCAAATCCGGCACTTCTGATATTGGTCTGCAAGCCGCCCGGTGCGCCGAAAAAAAAGAGTTTTTTTATGGTGTCAAAGCGGAAATGAAAGTATTTTCTTGATGCCCATATATCCTGTTTCTGTATAAGAAATGCTGTAAGAGCAAAAAGAAAAGATAACGCTCCTGCTGTGGAGATCGCCAGACCCGCCCCTTTGATCCCCATGGCGGGAAGTCCGCATTTACCGAAAATCATAATATAGTTCAGGGGAACGGAAATCAGACAGGTGCCGATTTTGGCTGCCGCCGTGATCCTGCTTCTTCCTGTTGCTGTGAAAAAGGTGAGAAACGGTGCTTCCATACAGGCAAATGCGGCACTGGGGGTGAGTGCTGTAAAATAGATGATCTCCCGTTCTTTTACCGCATCGGAAAGACTGCCATACTGAAAGATCCATGCCCCGAAAAGCGGCAGAAAGATCAGAAGAAAAGCGGATACCATACAGGCAAAATAAAATCCGTTCCATGCCGATCTTACACATTCTTCCTTATTTTTATTTCCGAAGTGCTGGGCAACGATGGTACCTGTAAAACTACTTGTGATCACAAAAAAACAGCTGGAACAGTTGAAAAACTGACTGCTTGCCACGGAAGCCGTCACATCCTCCAATTGGAGTTTGGATAAGATGATACGGTTGCAGAGAAGCATAATGGTATTGCAGCCGTTCATAATGATAAGCGGCCAGGCAAGTTTCCAGATATCCTTATAGCCGCCTTTGCAGGTGAATTCGGCAGAAGCAAATGTTCCTGTAATATTCCGGAAGAACTTAAGAAAAAAACTTGCGTTCATAACTTCCTTGCCTGTCACATTGCTTTCACTTGAAAAGCAGGATTTTAAATGCAAGCAGAATAAGGATCGTGCCTCCTGCTATATCACATTTATTATCAAATTTATTTCCGGCGACCCTGCCGAGACTGCACCCTGCCATACAAAGGATGAAAGTAATCAGTCCGATCACCGCAGAATCCCGCAATATATCTCCTCTTTCTATACAGGCATAACTTACTCCCACAAGCAGGGCGTCAATACTTGTGGCAAAGGATAAGATAATAAGACGGAAAAAGGAAAAGCCTTTGTTTTCCTCCTTCTCCTCTTCTTTTTTCTTTTTTACGGCTTCAAAAACCATTTTCCCACCGAGAAATGCAAGAAGAAGAAATGCTGTAACTCTGCCAAGAACAATTACAAGATCCCCGCATAAGGAAGCAGCATACCACCCGGCATCGGGCATGAACATCTGGAAAAAACCAAAGGAAAACGCAGTCACAAGAATTTTGAATACCGTAAAATTTTTCCGTTCAGCCGCACCCAGAGCCACCGACGCCGCCAGCGCATCCATAGCAAGACTTATGCCTATAAATAAAGGAAAAAATATCCACATACTCTATTGCCCTTAAAAAAATATTCTGCCCGGGAATAAAATGGTAACAGGCAGAATATTAATATAATCTTTACAAATGGAAATTACAAGCAGAATATCAAACAGCCTGTTCTCCATTTATAAATACTTTTTCCACTTTTGTAAGGGGATTGAGTATATTGCCGTCACAGATAAGGATATCGGCGTCTTTCCCCACTTCCAGACTTCCCACTCTGTCAGAAACACCCAGATGTTTGGCGGGATTGATGGTAATTGCCTGCAATGCGGCAAATTCATCCATACCCGCTTTTACCGCAAGGCCCGCCGCAAGAGCAAGGCACTCCTGGGGGATCACAGGGGAATCGGTGATGATGGAAACCTGACAGCCCGCCTTGGCAAGAATACCGGCTGTGGCATAGGATTTATTTCTCAATTCCGGCTTGGTTGCGTGCATCTGTGCGGGCCCGACAGCAAGGGGATAGCCCTCTTTTTTCAACTCATCGGCAATAAGGTGGCCTTCTGTGCAATGTTCCAGAGTAAGACGCACACCAAACTCTTTTGCAATGCGGATGGCTGTAAAAATATCATTTGCCTGATGGGCGTGTGCTTTGAGAGGCAATTCCCCTTTCAGTACGGGAATAAGGGCTTCATGCCGCATATTGTATTCCGGCATTTTACCTGCATCATTGCCTGCCGCCTCTTTTTTACGCATATAATCTCTTGCTTTGAAAAGGGCTTCCCGCAATTTCATGGCAGTAGTCATACGGGAGGAAACACATTTTGTCTGGTAGAAATTCTTGGGATTTTCCCCGAAAGCGCATTTAATGGCAACTTTCGGCTTTACGATCATATCATCCACTCTTTTTCCGTAAGTTTTTACTGCCATGAATGCTCCGCCTATCACATTGGCACTGCCCGGACCTGTCCCTACGGTCGTCACTCCGCCTTTCCGGGCATTTTCGATACTCTGATCAAAAGGATTGAAGCCGTCATAAGCATTGAGTTCCGGGGTCGTTGCATCATTTTTTTCATTGTAATCATGTCCTTCATACTTGACGGCATACCCGGCAAGCCCCAGATGACAGTGTGCTTCCACAAGTCCGGGATAGATTTCTTTTCCGGCGGCATCAATGACAGTATCTTTGCTGTCGGCTTTTCCGAAAGAAGCGATTTTCCCGTTTTCAATAAGGATATCCGTTTTTATTGCTTCCGGAGTTATTGCTGTATGAACAGTACCATTGGCGATCCAGTAACGCATAAATAAATTTTCCTTTCTCACTTTTTGTATGTAAGACTTACATAACCATATTTTTCCAGATACCGGAGAAATTCCATAAACTTGGAAATGGAAGCATCATCAAATTCTTTATCCATTTCAAAACTGTAAAGGAGCATACATTCATATAAACTCTTTTCCCCGTCAAAAAGCATATACAGAAGATCCGGGATCACAAAGGGGGAGCGTCTCTCCTTTGCCGGAACTTTTGCAAGGGACATGAGGGTTCCGGGGACAAGGCGTTTGACAATAACTTTTGCCGCTTCTTTTTCCATGCCGTGCAGAATTTCCCCCCCCTCCGGAAGAGGCAGACTTTTTACCGCTACTTCTCCCAGATCGGTAAAGAGTTCCGCTTCTTTTTCCGCAATGAGTTCTTTCCAGTACCGGTTGAAAGAAAGATACTGCTCTTTGGCAATGCGGGCAAGGAACCGGATTTTTTCCGCACCGGAAACAAGTTTGATCCTGTTTGTCCGTATGGCATAAAGAGTTCCGGAGATCTTTTCTTCCAGATCTTTTATGATTAATGTTCTCACGCTTTCGGCTAATTTTCCGGCGTCCTCTTTTGTTGTAACTGCAAGAAGTGCCACAAGAGTCCCCATGATCTGTGCCACACTTTCCGCCAGAGACCAGTCTGCATCCATAAAACAGGGGCCTGCGTTATGGTGACAGCGGGGATTGAAAGTGTGTGTCCACATGGAGGGGATCTTCATATCACCGTCGGAACAGAATGTATCATCGGAAAGATTGTTCCTTTCCGTTACGATATGATCGTTTTTCATATATTTGCGGAAAAGACTTTCCGTAAGGAAATCCACGAAAGTAGGCGCAAGGATGGAACTCTGGCGCAGACTTATCCGGCACATGCCTTTTTCCATATAATGACACACGCTGTCAAAACTCATCACATGCAGGATCTTTTTCACCTGTTCCGGATCTGTGAAATACTCATAGAAGCCGTACCGTTCCATGGAAAGAACGATTTTCAGAGATTTCTGCAAAGGAGGCAACTCCCCTGCGGCAACGGCTTCTTTGATCGCTTGACACAATTCCATAATGATCATGCCCCCTGTGGCATCATCCGGGATGAAAGGCTCGTACATGTGGGCAAAAAAGGTGATTTCCGCTTCCTCTTTTCCGGGGATGAGTCCTGTTACGGTATAGATTTCTCCATCATAAACTTTTGCATCCGTTTGGGCATGGCACTTTACTTCCCCTTTTGCCAGAAGCGACCGGAGGAATGCTGCTTTTTCGGGAGAAATGATAAAGATGGGGATACGGGGATCATCGGCAGTATGATACCAACCCGTAAAGGCGATGGCATTGGACCAGCGGCAGTATTGGGGATAATCCTCCCCGCATTTGGAATCGGAGATGATAACTGCTCCGGCATTGTGCAAAACAAGGTACTTATACCTTGCCATGCTGTAACCATCCATAAGGATCACTTTTCCGGCAATGCTTTTTCCCTCCGGATCTTCCTTTGCAATAATTCTGTCATCAAGGATGACTGTATCCAGTCCCCCGGCAGGAGTGCCGCAGCCCCATACGCCGGAATTGAAAGGATCAATATTACTGTCGGCAATGTACTTTTCCTCTTCCGTAAGGGAATCATCTTCAATACGGATGAAGGCTCTTCCTTTCATATCCCAGGCATTGGGCATGATACAGTCGAAATAGGTATTTTTTCCGTCGGATTTGAGAATACGCCTTTCCACCTGTTCAAAACCGGATTCCTTCATACACTCCATGGCATAGGAGGTGGAATCTTTGAAATTGGAATAGGAGCAGTTCCCTTCAAGAGCATGAAGTTTCAGGGAGCGTTCTTTGATGCGCTCCATACTGATCCTTGAAGCAATTTTGTCATACAATGTATTTTCCATTTAAATCAACCCCATATTTTTCAATCTTTCTCTGCGCAATCTGCAACATTCACATTCTTCATTGCTGCAAAGCATCACATCTTTTTCCACATTGATCCTGCCGCAGATATATTTGACCATATCCTGCGCATTGATAAGCATACTGCCTCCCAGATCCTGTGCAAATCCCATGGAAATAAATTCTGTATCGAATTTGGAAAATTCTTCACTGCATGCAGGATATTCAGGAATAAGAGCCATTTCCCCGTCTTTTGTGAGTGCATTTCTCCCCCAGGCTTCCCGGAAAGGAATGTCGTTATAGGGGACTCCGGAAGCGATCTCTGCATAATGCAGCATACTGTTGCGGTTGTTCCTGACATTGAGAAGAAGGATATGCGCTCCTTTTTTCAAAGCGTTTTCGTAGGAGGAACCGTGACCGAGTCCGGCATTATCTGCTGAACCAGTTGTAAGAAGATCCGCATATTTTCCGGAAACTGCCACAGAATAGGTGGGATTATTGCTGCGCAGAGTGCCGGGAAAAGTCCGGAATGTTTCGGAAAGAACTCCATTGAGAACGCCGGGAGTCTCATTTTTATCCCATGCACTGTGGCGGGGATGGTTCAGATAACAATAGGAGAAAGTAGGCATCATCAATGTCCCTTCCGGTCCAAGTTTTTTCTGTAAAGAGGTAATGACCTCTTCCGGGGTCAGCCCCTCTTCTTTGCATTTTTTGAATGATGCATGACAAATAAGAAGCATACCTTCCTGTACTGCTTCAAGAACTTTTGCAAAAGACATTTTTTTCTCCTTATATTGTTTACTGTTGTGATTTCTTTTTTATTCGTTGTCCCAGGGATAGCGGATATCCAGAAGAATACCGCGTTGTTTTGCAGACATTTCCGCATAGATGCCGGGAATGGTCATACGCAATCCTTCTTTCAGGGAAATGGGGGGAGTTCCTCCATTGAGAACTGCATGGATGAAATCTTCCAGAAGGCGGTAATCCATGCCCCCGTGACCAATGGCAGCGGGATTGTGGAGGCATTCAAAGGGAGTGGCACTCCCATCCTGTTCCAGAAGTTCGGATGCAGGGTAATATTTTGTGGAATTGTACCGGATGGTACGGGGTACTTTCCCTCTTTCACTCATATCTTCAAAATATCCCTCCGTACCGAAAAGGCGGTAGGTGTGACTTCCGATTTTTGCCCGGCATCTTCCTGTACGCAAAAGTTTGATGACTACTCCCGAATCTGTCTGGAACTGGGCAGACTGTACGTCATCCCTGGGAAAACCTTTATATTCCTCAATGGGAGCCTGCGGCCCGGTTCCGAAACAGGAAACTTTCCGCAAGTCCTCCTTTACAAAAGAAAGGAACGGACCGAGAGAGTGGGTGCAGTACCGGATGGGGGAAAGCAGTTGCCGCCAGTTGCCGTTTTCGGTAAGGGGATTGGTTTTTCTGTAAAGATTATCCTCCCAGTGTTGACCGGTAATGTATTCCGCTTCCATATAATAGGGTTTGCCCAGATACCCGTTTTTAAACAGTTCCTGCATCATAATAGTATAACGGGCATAATTGGGATTGGAGCCTGTGGAGAAAATGGCTTTGCTTTCTTTATGCACTTTCCACAGCATATCCGCTTCCTCAACGGAGGCTACAACGGGAATATCGCTTAAAACATGGATGTTTGCTTTCAATGCTTCTGCGCAGAAGTAAGCATGGACATCCGCTCCGGTTTCAACAAGGATGGCATCCAGTGCCGCTTCTTTGAGCATGGTCTGAAAATCGGTATAGAACTTTGTTTCCGGCAGGATCTCACACATGGGGCGGGTCTGCTGGAATTTTGTTTCTGTCCAGTTTTCCGTAATAAGATCGCACGCGGCAACGGGGATAATCTGGTCAGGAAAAGCCTCTGCGGCAAGTTTGAACATATTGCGTCCACGATGACCAAGTCCCACAACGCCCAAACGGATTTTTTCCATTTTTTCCTCCCGGAGTTTTGTTCAGTATTGTTCCGGATGATCATACTCACATGCCGGAATATCCATACAAAAAATGATTGCTTTGCGGTCAATATACACTGTGAAAGAAATTTTTTCCATTCTCCTGTGATGTTTTTTTGTATTTATCTTGATAAAAAACTTTACATATTGCCTTTTTGCATGTATATTTTGCAGAAAAGGAGATATGCAATGAATACACATACAGATAGTCGCGTACTGGAGAAATTTCTCAAATATATAAAAATCAATACCCGTTCTTCCGCAGGATCGGATACTGTACCTTCCACTCCCGGTCAACTGGAATTAGCCGGAATCCTTTGCAATGAACTCAAAGAAGCCGGGGCGGAAAATGTCCTTATGACAGAAAAAGGGTATGTTTACGGTTTTCTTCCGGCAACGGCAGGATTGGAAAATGTACCCGTTTTCGGGTTTATAGCCCACATGGATACCTCTGATGCCGCAAGCGGGGAAAATATCAAGCCGGATATTATCCGCTATGACGGAACGCCCGTACCTCTGGGGACAAGCGGGAAAATCCTTTCTGAAACTCTGTTTCCGGATCTGGCGGAACTGCGGGGTGATACTCTTGTGGTCACAGATGGTACCACGCTTCTGGGCGCAGATGATAAAGGCGGTTGTGCTGAAATCATTACCGCTCTGGAAAAGATCGTCAAAGAAAATATCCCCCACGGCCCTCTTGCTTTTGCTTTTACTCCGGATGAAGAGATCGGTTGCGGAATGGATCACTTTGAAGTGGAGAAATTCGGAGCTGCATTTGCCTTTACCCTGGATGGGGGAAAAGTCAATTTGTATGAGTACGAAAACTTCAATGCGGCAGGAGCAACGATTCTTTTTCATGGCCTTCCCGTTCATCCGGGTTCGGCAAAGGGAAAAATGATCAATGCCCTTTCCCTTGCATGGGAATTTCATTCTCTTCTCCCGGCAGAGGAAGTTCCGGAAAAAACAGAAAATTATGAGGGGTTTTATTTTCTGCATGAACTTTCCGGCAGTTCCTCCGAGGCAAAAGCACAATATCTTTTGCGGGATCACGATCAGAAAAAGTTTGAGGCAAGAAAGGCAAAGATCCGGGAGATCACTCTTCTTTTACAGGAAAAATACGGCAGAAATTCCCTTGAAGCGATTCTTGCCGACCAATATGAAAATATGGCGGAAGTCATGGAAAAATATCCTTTTATGAAAGAGCTTGCCTTTGATGCAATAAAAGAAGCCGGTTTTTCTCCTGCGAGTGTTCCCATCCGCGGCGGAACAGATGGGGCAAGACTTTCTTTCATGGGGGTACCCTGTCCCAATCTGGGAACAGGCGGAGGCAATTATCATGGAGAATATGAGTATATTTCCGTGGAAAAAATGGAAAAAAGCGTGGAAATTATCATAAATATTGTAAAAGGTACAGTAAAACGGTTTGCAAAGCAGTAAAAGAAACATTACAGTATTCAAAACCCGAAAGGAAAGGAGTAAAAATGGCTGTATGTCTCAATCACACAGATACCCCCGCTGTAACAAGTTGTGCCGCGTGCGGAAAACCCATTTGTGAAAAATGCGTAGTTGCCGGAGCCTACTGTTCCGCAGAATGTCAGGCGAAAGCCGATCTTGCCGCCGGCCGTACCCATCAGATGATGGAAGGAAAAGCAAGAACGGACAAAAAGAATAAAGCACTGAAAACGGTCATCTTCCTTATTCTCCTTGCCGCAGCCGCAGCCGGAGCATATTACTATATGCAGAATCCCAAAAAGGCAAAAAATCATTTCAACGAACTTTCCGGAACAGTCAAAAATGCCGGTAAAGCCGTTGGAAAAAGAGTGGATGAAGCCAAAGAACGCACAAATAAAAGACTCAATCAGGATTCCCGTTACAAGAAAAATGCGGAAAAACTGGTAAAATAAATTCCCGGAATTTATTTTTGAAAAACAGAAAAGGACTGCTGTGAACTTTCTGAACCACAGCAGTCCTTATGTTTTGAGGATGATTTTTTGATTTTTTTTACTTGTTTTCCGGCCCCGCCCCTTTGCCCATAAGTCGCATGATCCCCTCCAGAATGGTGGAGGGATGGGGGGGACAGCCGGGGATGTAAAGATCCACTTTCAGGATGTCCTCCAATTTTTCTTCACACTGGGAACTTTTTTCGTACAATCCTCCGGAAACAGCACACGCTCCGCAGGCAATGACCCATACAGGCCGGGGGGCGGCTTCATAGGTCTTTTTCAACGCAAGAAGCATATTTTTTGTTACCGGCCCGGTTACCAGAATACAATCCGCATGCCGGGGGGAAGCCACCACCTGGATCCCGAATCTGCCCATATCCCATGCAAGAGTATTCAAAACATTGAAATCCAACTCACATGCGGCACAGCCTCCGGCGGAAACCTGACGGATCTTCAAAGATCTTCCGCACAGTTTCGCCAGACTTTTATCCTGGGGAAGGGGGGGCGTATAATAGGAGTTATTGACAATAAGATCCTCTCTTTTCATTGCGGCAAGGCGGTACTCTTTACCGAAACGGATCCCCTCACATTTTTCGGCACATTTTCTGCAGAAGATACATTTTCCCATGTCCAGAGAGATTTTTCCATCGGAAAAACTTATGGCTTTCACGGGGCAGACTTCCGCAAGCACTTCTTTATATTCCGCACATTTTTCCTGATCTACTTCTGCTCTTCCCGCAAATCTTTCCGGAAGGGCGGGCGGTGCTTTTACAGGGAAATTCCCTGTGCGGTATCCCTGATAAAGTCTTGCTTTCAGTGCTTTCCACATATTCTTATTCCTTTCTCTCAAAGATCATGTCCGCAATAGGACAAATTGAAACTCTTGTTGCAAATTGGGAAGTGGGATATTTCCTCATCCCGCAACGCCATGGCAAGCCCCTCCCAGTTGTGGAAAGAGGGATCCACGATCTTGTAAAGTTGGATCCTGCCTGCCTCATCCGTAATGGCAACATGACACAATTCCCCGCGCCAGCTTTCTGTAACAGAAAGGGCAAGGGTCTCTTTTTTCAAAGGCAGACTTTCCTCCCTGCAAGGCGGTGCATTTTGCAATTCCTGCAAATAACGGAAAAGGTACTCATGACTTTTTTTCAATTCATAAAAACGCAGCAACGCACGGGAAAGGACATCCCCGTTAGGCTGGAAAGGAAATTCTTCTTCGTATACACATTGTGCAGAAACTACTTCCTTCACAGGAAAATCTTTCCTTGCATCGCATTTGATCCCGCACGCTCTTGCCGCCATACCCGTAAGACCCAGCGCCTTTGCTGTCTCCAAAGAAACTCTGCCGGTATTTTCAAACCGGTCAAGACAGGTGGGGGCATTGAACATAAGAGCAAGAGCTTTCCACAACTCTCTGGAAACTTTTTTCACCTTGGGCAGAAGTTTCTGCGCCATCTCTTTATCCACTCCGTATCTGATTCCGCCGGGAACAACAAAGTTCCTGCCGAAACGGTTGCCGCAGAGTTCCGCAGTCATATTCAGATATTCCCCTCTGATCCTGCCGCAGAAACTTGCTGTGGGCAGAAATGCCACATCTCCGGCAAGTGCCCCCAGATCTCCGATATGATTGGCGATCCTTTCCAGCTCCAGAGCGAACTGTCTGGTTTTTTCTGCTTCCTCATCCGCTTTTATATCGCAGAGACTTTCCATGATCCTGCTGTAATTGATGCTTGCAGCAATAGAGGAATCCCCTGCCGCTGTTTCCACCAGATGGCGCATTGCTCCTGCCGGACCGTTTACAAGCATATTTTCCAGGTCTCTGTGCTGATAACCGAGAGAGATTTCCAGAGAATACACCTTTTCCCCCATGCACTGGAAACGGAAATGCCCCGGTTCGATCACTCCCGCATGGACAGGGCCTACGGCAACTTCGTGAACCGCATCCCCCTGCATGGTGAAATAGTCCATTACTCCGGTTTCCTGTTCTTTGCCGGGGAAACGCAAAGGTTTTGCGTTGGGATGAGCCTCTGCTTTCAGATCCGGGTATTTTTCCATGATCTCCCGTTCAAATCTGTTGAAGGAAGCATGGGAAGAGGTCAAAGAAAGAAAGGAATCTTTTACTTTGCTCTTTGCCAGGAGAAAACCTTTCTTTGCCGCATCTGCAAGGATGATGAAAAGATCATATCTGCCTTTTTCTCCGTCCGGTAAAGCAAAAAATGCTTCTGTACGGCAGATATCCATCATAGAAAGGATCTTATCCCGGAACAGGGAAAACTCCATTTCCGGAATATTCTGCAAAGGGACACTCGTCCCGTTTTCCATAAAGAGAAAATCCTGTGAATAAGTCATCGTCATATATACTCCTTTTCTCCTGTCAGAACTTGAAGAAATTATCAATGGCAAGCAAATAAAGTGACGCCATGCTTGCTACAAAAGCCAATATGATACTGAAAAGGATGAAAGAGGGCACTCTTGTTACTTTTTCAGTTGTTGCACCCAGTTGCGGGAAATCATTTTTTATCTCTCCACCCATACACATTTTCATCACAATACTGCACATGGCGCAGAAGATGATGAAAAGCAGTAAAAGAATGATCGCACCGTAAACAAATCCCGCCCGGCTTACAAGCACCCATTCCGTAAAGAACAGGGGCGAGGGCGGTGTGCCGCAGATAAAGAGCATTCCGATCATCCAGTTGCGGGCATTTTTCGGCAGCGTGGTGAAAAGCCCCTGTACGGAGGCGATCTTCCTTGTTCCGTAATAAAGAAGCAGATTTCCTGCGGTGAGGAAGAGCAGCATTTTGATAAGGGAGTGGAAGATCATGTGGATAAGGGCAGTTCCTTCGGAGGAAAATCCGATCATAAGGGCAATAAGTCCCATGTGTTCCACGCTGGAATAGGCAAGCATTCTTTTATAATCCTTCTGACCGATAATGAAGAATGCGGCGATCACCAGGGAAACAATACCGAAGAAAATAAAGAAATTGTTGCAGAAAGGCAGCAATCCTTCCGGTGCCACATCCCGCATCCGCCACATGCCCAGAAGCGCACAGTTGAGAAGGCTTCCGGAAAGAAGTGCGGAAACAGGGGAGGGGGCTTCACTGTGGGCGTCCGGCAGCCAGGAATGGAACGGCGCAAGACCGCATTTCAGACCGTAACCGGCAAAACAGAATACAAATGCCGCCTTGAACCATTGGGGGGATTGTACCGCCATGGAATAGAAAGAAAGGGAGGCATTCTGTGCAAGGGAAGCACTTAAAAGCATAGTGCCGAAAAGGGCAAGCCCGATCCCCAGAGAACAGAGCAGAAGATATTTCCACATGGCTTCCAGGGAACTTTTTGTTTTATGGAAATTGATGAGCGGCGCACTGGCAAGGGTGGTGGCCTCCACCGCCACCCAGAGCATCCCGAAATCTCTGGAAAGGGCTGTAAGAACCATGGTATCTACAAAGATGAGAAGAAGTACTGCAAAAGTTTTTGTACTCATCCCGTGGGGTTCATTGCGTAATGCCGCACTCTCTTTATCTGCCGGCAGCCAGGAGCGCAGATAGAATGTTACAAGGAAAAAGAGTACGGAAGTAATGCCCAGTACATAAAAGGCGGGATCGTAAATATCAAATCCGAGCTGGGTACTGCCGATGGTATAAAGTCCCCGTTTGGTGTATGCCCCCAATATGACCGTTGCCAACAGCAGTGCTGCAAAAATGGTAAGAATATGCCGGATGAATTTCTCCCTGCAGAGAAGAATAAAAACTGCTCCTGCAAGGGGAATGGAAAGCAGAAACAGGGGAATATAGTTTGTCATTTGGATGCCTCCTTTGCGGTAACATCGCCGGAAGAAGAGTTTTCCGGAAGATCGTCAAGGGTGGTAAGTTTATCTGCATCGATATGGGAAAATTCTCTCTGGATCTGGCAAATGGCGATCCCCATGATGAATACCAGGACAAAAACATCCAGAAGAATACCCAGTTCTACAAGGAAATGATGGTGTCTCATCAAGCCGATCCCGAAAAGAGTGATCCCGTTTTCAAATGTGAGAAAACCGATGACCTGGGTGAGTGCCTTTTTTCTGGCTGCTACAAGGAAAAGACCTGTAAGAAGCAGGGTAAATGAGGTGGCAACCGTTGTCTTTGCAAAGAAAGTGGGCAAAGGCAAATTGTTGGCGATCCAGAATCCCGCACCGCAGAACAGCAGAACCGCAAGAGCGGAAAAAGAGTAGCCGATCACCGGTTCCAGTTCCCGTTTTACCGATGCTTTTTTCATGGCAACATAAAGCAGATACGGCAGAAGTGTTCCTTTTATCACAAGATTGATAAGGGAAAGGATCCCGCTTTCAAAATGGATAAAGCCTATGTCGATCACCAAAGGCAATGCTCCCAGCAGAAATCCCTGTACCGCCACCAGACGGATCAAATGCAGCATCCTGCTGGATGCCGCAAGAAAGAGACAGTTGAAAAGAAAAAGTACCAGAATGAATTGTGTCATATTATCCATTTTATTCTATACCTCCCTGAAAGAAATATTGAAGGATGATGGCAATAACCGCCAGAACTGCTGATGAAGTCAGAAGCTGGGGCAGTTTGAGAAATCTGCTTCTTGCCATGCAGGATTCCACGATCCCTGTAAGGATGGAAACAAAAAATACTCCCGCAACGGAAAGAACCGCTCCCTGCCATGTTCCGTAAAACTCTCCCGGCATCAGGAGCATAACGAAAAAGGAGGCAAAAAGATAAAATTTCAACGCTGCTCCATAAAAAATCGCCGCAAGATCCGGTCCTCCGTAATCCAGTACCATTGCCTCATGGATCATGGTAAGTTCCAAATGGGTCTCTGGGTCATCAAAAGGCACCCGGCAGTTTTCGCAGAGAAGGACAAGGAAAAATGCTCCCGCAACAAGAAGGATCGGGGCAAGAAACGCCAGACTCTGGATCTGCAGACAGTTTTTGCTTAATACCGCCGTAAGGGCAGGCTCTCCGCAGCGGAAAACCAGACACGCAAGAATGGCAAAAAGTGTCCCCTCTGCCAGTGCGGAAAACTGTACTTCCCGGCTTGCTCCCATCCCCTCAAAACTTGATCCCGTTTCCAATGCCGCCAGCACGGTGAGAAAACGGCTTGTGCCCAGAAGATAGAAAAAGAAGATCACATCCCCTGTAAAAGCAAGGGGGGAGACAAATGACCCCTGGGGCAGAAAAAGAAATGCTCCGAAGAGCAATCCCAGAGAAGCAAGAGGGGCTGCCCGCAGGATCCAGGTGGAGGAACTGGAATAAATATGTTCCTTTTTGAGAAGTTTGAAAATATCAAAGTAAAGCTGGAATATGCTTACTCCTTTTCTTCCGGCAAAAAATGCCTTTGTCTTATTGATGAAGCCTATGCTCAACGGGGCAAGGAGCAAACTTGCCGCCGTAGAAAGAGCAAAAAAGATCCAATCCATATTTTTACACATATTTTATACTCCTTTCTCTCATTTTTTCAGCATGGCAAAAAACAGCATGCCTGCAAGAAACAGCAGGACGATGAATATATAGATATGCAGATTGCCGGATTGTAAAAAGTGGATTTTATCCGCAATTTTTCTGCAGACGGAGGAAAGGGCCAGCCAGAAATATTCCATACCCGGATCTTTTACCTTTTCTTCATAAGAAGCACTTTTTCCGAAAATGCCTGACGGGGGAACAAGGTGCTTTACTACTTTCAGTACCGGAGCGAAAAGTGTCACAAGAGGCTGGGTGAAGGCTGTGGGAGTATATTGCATCCTTGCATCCGGTCTGGCGTACCCGCAATCCCATGTGGGGGAAACTCTTTTGCCGCCTTTGCAGAAAAGATTCTGCAACAGAAGAAGTACAAAAATGAAAAGCGTGGTCAACAGACTGAAAAGAGCAAGACGCAGGGTGATACGGTAAAGATTTTCCGCAAAAGGATTGGAAAGCATACGGAAAACAAAAGGAATAAGGCCTGTCGTAACAAGAGAAAGGATAAAGAGGAAATACATACTTCCTTTCATCACATTTGTCACTTCTTTTGCTTCCGCCGCTTCTTTTGTCCGGGGTTCTCCCAGAAAAACTCCGCCAATCGTTTTTGCCATGGCTGCGGCAGCAAGTCCTCCGGTCAATGCAAGAACGATGAGGGAGGTGGTGGAAAGAGCTTTCAAAAAGCCGCTTCCATACAATACCCCCTGGAACGCTGCATAATATATAAGGAATTCACTGATGAAACCGTTGAAAGGGGGCAGTCCGCTCAATCCGGCGGCGTTGAGTGTAAAAAGTGTTCCCGTATGGGGTGCTTTTTTCATGAGTCCGCCCATTTTGTCCATTTCCAGAGTGCCGCAGCTTTTGAGAACCGCACCGGCACCGAGAAAAAGCCCGCCTTTGAGGAACGCATGATTGATAATGTGAAGAAACGCTCCGGAAAGTGCCATAAACCGCATCATCGGCAGATCCGCCTGTCCAGCCAGCAGGGCAAGGGCAAAGGCAATGGAACAGATCCCCATATTTTCCATACTGGAATAGGCAAGGAGTCTTTTCAGATTGTTCTGGGCAAGGGCGGCGATGATCCCCCACAATGCTCCCAGAAGACCGAGGAAAAGTAAAAGTATGGCAAAATATCCGGGAAGATTGTTTGGCATGAAAACAAACAACCCCAGGAAACCCAGTTCGATCATTGCTCCGGACATGATCGCGGAAACCGGCGCAGGTGCGGCGGGATGGGCTTCCGGAAGCCATACGTGAAGAATGGGAAAACCGATCTTCAAACCGAAACCGATAAGAGCAAGGAGGGCAAAGTGGATACTCTGGTAGGGAAACAGAAAGAAGGCAATGAGAAATGCCGCGCCCGCATGACAGGCAACAAAATAAAGAAATGCCGCTTTCTGTGTTTTGGCAGAGTGCATATCAAACATCACAAGGGC
This sequence comes from Lentisphaeria bacterium, assembly GCA_017629515.1. Taxonomy (GTDB): domain Bacteria; phylum Verrucomicrobiota; class Lentisphaeria; order Victivallales; family UBA1829; genus RGIG5327. Next base: position 29,194 of record JAGBXB010000020.1, read on the forward strand.
GGCACTGGCAAGTCCCATGATCTCCCAGCTGAAAAGGAAAAGGAAAGGATTTTTCAGCAAAGTAAGGGTGAACATGGCTGTAAGAGTCAGATTGAGAAAGAAGAAATAGTAGGAACTTCTTTTTTCCCCGTGTCCAGCCAGGTACCCGGGCGAAAAGAACGCCGCGGCAAGTCCCAGTACAGCAATGGGGATCTGAAAAACTTTTTCCATGCCGGAATTTTGATGAAGAAGAAAATCAAGGACGATCGCAGTAAGCAATACTGCCGAAGATACGGCAAGGGAAATACTTCCACTCAAACTTGCCGCTTTGCTTTTTTTTCCGCAAAGCAAAGAAAGGGTGCCTCCGCCAAGCATGACGGCAAGGCCAATAACATAAATGAACACTTTATTCCTCCTGATTAATGAATAAAAGGTTACATTAATATACATTAAAAGAAGTTTTTTTCAATAGAAAGATGAAAGTATTTTTATGCGTGCTTCAAATCGGCAAGGATGGTGAGGATCTGGGGCAGAAGCTGTTTTTTACGGCTCAATATGCCGGGCAGATCAAATATCCCGTCCGCAAGGCAATGCCAGGGCAGACTGCGCAGAACGGCATCGTTGCCCAGAATGAGAAGACGGGAATTTTCTCTGACCGCATCTGTTACAAGCAGGGCAATAAAATGCAGCTGTTCTTTTTCCATGATCTCTTCCATTGCACAGGAAAGTTCCTCTTTCCGGGAATGGAGAAGTTCAAATTTCGTCTCCTCCACCTGGGAAAGGGAGAAGCGGAAAGAACTTTCCACATAACTTTTTCTGTCCGATTCAATAACATCATTGGGTTCGCTTGCTGCAAGGGGGGAGGCAATACGGGAAAGTTCTTCCATAAGAGACTCCGCCTTCACTCCGGAGATCTTTTCCAGCCATTCCAGCATAAGGCGGTCCTGCTTTGCCGTGGTAGGGGATTTGAGATTGAGAGTATCAGCAACGATCCCGCCGAGAAGAACCCCTGCAAGTTCCGGCGTGAGGCTTTCCCCCGAACTTTTGAACATGCCCGCCACAAGTGTACAGGTACTGCCCACCACATCTCCTGTAAATTTGATGGGCATCTGGGTACGCAGCATACCGATCCTGTGATGATCCACCACCTCTATGACCGGAATTTCCTCAATGCCGGGGATACTCTGTTCCGGTTCATTATGATCCACAAGGATCATCCGGTAGGGGGGCGGGTCGGAAATATTTTTTTTGCGGACGATCCCTGCAAATTTTCCGGCTGGATCCGTTACCGGGATCACATCTTCCGGGTGGGACATGATCCGGCTTTCCAATCCGTGAACTCTGTCCCGCAAATTGAGGATGAATCTGTCTGACCCGAATCCGAAGTCCTCCACAGGAACACTGAATTTCAAACGACGGATGACGGAAGCGGAATCAAAAGAGGTTTTTAAAATGGTGACTTTCTGATTTTTTGCTTCTTTCAGGATCAATGGTTCAATATTTTTTTCGCCGGTAACGATAAGAAGCCGGATCTTCTGCTGTAACGCCATAAGATGAATATCCGGACGGTCTCCGGAAATCAGGGCCATCTCTTCATGTTCGGAGGAGGGGATATGGGAGGTGAAACTTCCCATACTCATTGCCGCAACATAGACTTTGAAATCCTGTTTCTTCTCCGGTTCAAATTCTGTAAGAGCTTTGGCTTCCAGAACGTGTTTGATAAGGTCTATGGAGGTATGGATGACCCGTCCGGCCAGGCCCGTACCGGCATCCATGCTTACATCCAGAAGTCTGGAAAGAAGGTTCATGGGACTCAACATGCCCAGGAACAATCCCTCTTTATCCACCACCGGAAGCCGGGCGGAACCGGATTGATTGAGAAGATGTACCGCTTCCATCAAAGGAGTTCCGGCAGTAATGACAGGAGTCGCCGTTTCCATAATATCGGAAAAACGCAAATATACATCGCTTTTGGATTCCGGAGGTGTAAGACGGAATCTTTCAAAAAGAAATTTTGCCCGTTCCGGAAGAATACCGGGACAGACACTTTGGATATTGCCGACCCCCTGGCGTTTCCTCAATTCTGCAAGAGCATAGGAGGAGGCAAGAGTATCTATATCCGGGTTGCGGTGACCTGTTACAAAGATTTTTTTAATATTTTCATTCATAGTGTTATTCATAAAAATCCCTTGAACTTTTGTTTTTTTATTATATATTAATGTATATCCGGAAAGAGGATTTTTCAAGGAAAAAATTCCGGAGAAGGGAAAATATACTTTTTCCGGAAAAGTTTTTTTTATGGAAAAATCTGAAAAAAAAGCGGAAAAATTACAAAAAAATAAAAAATTTTAAAAAAATCCAAAAAAAAATCAAAAAAAAGTTGTAAAAAACAGAAACAGCGTTATATTAATTGACCATTGCATGTTAGATCCATAGATTCGCGTCCGGATCCCATTCCAAGCGTGCAGATCAGGTGCTCCCGGTAGCGCAGGAGCATAAGGCTTTTAAAACGGAACCAAAAACAACGAAAATCGAGGCGAAACTTATGAAAGTAAGAGCGTCAATCAAACGCAGGTGTGAACACTGCCAGATAATCAAACGTAAAGGCTCGATCCGCGTGATCTGCGCACGGAATCCGCGCCACAAACAGAAACAAGGTTAAGGAGACCGCAAAATGCCCAGAATCATTGGAGTTGACATCCCGGCGAACAAGCGCATTGAATTTGCGCTCCGGTACATCTATGGAATCGGTCCTGCTGTTGCAGCAGAAATCGTCAAGCGTGCAAATATCGACCCCACCATCAAAGCCAGCCAGCTTACGGACGAAAATATTGCCGCAATCACAACCATGCTTCAGAACGACTTTGTCGTGGAAGGTGACCTCCGTCGTCAGCTTGCACAGGACATCCGCCGTCTGCAGTCCATCAACAGTTACCGCGGCACCCGCCATCGCAAGGGTCTTCCCTGCCATGGTCAGCGTACCCGTACCAATGCCCGTACAAGAAAGGGTAAAAAGGTCACAGTTGGTGCTATCCGTGATAAAACGCAGCGTAAGATCGAAAAGAGCAGTGCCGCAGCTCCCGCAGCCGCAGGCAAGAAATAATCTTACAGCAGCATAATCAACAATAAAAAGGCTTTGAATAAACATGGCTGAAGAAATAAAAGAACAAGCTGTCGCAGCTCCCGCAGCGGAAACTGCTGCTCCTGCTGTTGCAGAAAAACGCAAAAAAGGCGGGCGTCACGTCCCCTCCGGAATCGCATTCATCCTTGCTACTTTCAACAATACAAAAGTGACTTTTACTGACCTTCACGGAAATGTCCTCTGCTGGTCCACCAGTGGTAAAAACGGTTTCAAAGGTTCCAGAAAAAGTACCGCTTATGCCGCACAGGTGGTTGCCGCCGATGCCGCTAAAAAAGCGGAAGCACTGGGAATGAAAGAAGTGGAAGTGCGTGTCAATGGACCCGGAGCCGGTCGCGAATCCGCAGTGAGAGGTATTGCCTCCACCGGTATTGAGATCAACGCGATCAAGGACATCACACCCGTTCCCCATAACGGTTGCCGTCCTCCCAAAAGACGCCGTGTCTGATCTTCCTCTGTGGTGCCGGCGGCAATTCTGTCTGCCGGCAGGATCTTACTCTTAATATTTGACAACAACTATACTGGAGGATTAAAAACATGGCTGCTGTACCTGCATTTCCCATGCCGGAATCGCTTGTGATGGAGGAAAGCTCCTCTACACTTACTTATGCGAAGTTTACTGCTGCTCCGTTCCAGAGTGGATTCGGACAGACTATCGGCAATGCGCTCCGCAGAGTGCTTCTCTCTTCTCTGGAAGGATCTGCTATTTCCGCAGTGCGTATTGACGGGATTTCCCATGAGTTCACCACCATGCCTGATGTCGTCGAGGACATTACTGAAATCGTTCTCAACCTCAAAGGTGTGAAATTTAATCTGCACAATACTGATCAGCCCAAAACATTCGAGATCAAGAAGAGTGTTGCAGGCCCTGTCACCGCCGGTGATATCATTACCGACGGAACAGTGGAAGTCCTGAATCCCGACCATGTGATCTGTCACCTGGACAAGGACATTAACTTCCGCGCCGAAATCGAGATCTCCAAAGGTCGCGGCTGGCGTCCTGCTGAAAAGAATAAACGCCAGGATCATCCCGAAGGAACGATCCCCGTGGACAGTCTTTTCAGCCCTGTTGTTCATGTCAGTTACAGTGTCGGAGCTGCCCGTGTGGGTGAAGAGACTGAAATGGATTCTCTTGTGCTTGAAGTGGAAACTGACGGCCGTATCGCTCCCAAAGACGCTCTTGAAAAGGCTGCTGTGATCCTGAAAGACCACCTGCGTCCCTTCCTGGGCGACCAGATGGATATGAACGGACCCAAAGGCAAACTTTCCGGAACAGATCTGAAACTGTATTCCGTACTCATTCAGGATGTGGATATTCTTGAACTCTCCGTCCGTGCGATGAACTGCCTGAACAATGCCAATATCAAGCTCCTGGGCGAACTTTGCATGAAGTCCGAATCCCGTATGCTGAAATTCCGTAACTTCGGGAAAAAATCTCTCGAAGAAATCAAAGAAAAACTTTCCGAGAACAATCTTTCGCTGGGTATGAGCTTCAGCGAAGAACTCTCCAATGCCATAACGGCAGAAGCCGATCGTGCCAAAGCCGTCAAGAAAGAGGAGGCATAATTTATGCGTCATCTGAGAAATATCTCCAAACTGGGCCGTAACTGCGGACACAGAAAGGCCCTGCTTGTAAACCTTGCCTGCTCCATTATCGAGCATGAAGAAGTCCGTACCACCATCAACCGTGCAAAAGAGGTCCGCAAAGTTGTGGATCGTCTCATCACCTATGCTAAAAAAGGTACTCCCCACGCCCGCAGACTTGCTGTTGCCCGTGTGAAGGACAATACTCCTTCTGACAAATTGCAGTCCAAAAAGGCTGTGGTCGCCAAACTGTTTGACGATCTGGCTGTCCGTTATGCTGAACGCAATGGCGGTTACACCCGTATCATCCGTCTTGGTGTCCGCGTGGGTGACGCTGCTCCCGCTTGCATCATCAAGCTGGTTGAAGCCGGCAAACCCGCTTCCAAAAAAGCTGCTGCTCCTGCAGAAGCCGTAGTGGAAGCTGAAGCCAAAGTGGAAGAAGCCAAAGCCTGATAAAAGGTTTTGCGTTTTTTACAAGGGCGGTCTTATGACCGTCCTTTTTTTATGCTCTTATCCGGGGAAATGCTTGCAATATTTATAAAGAAATAACAGCAATTCTCTTGAAAAAACAACAAAAGAGTGGTATTTTATAGCATAAGAATTTTTTAATTTTATTTACGGACGATTTTAAAAGTTATTCAAAAAAACTTTCTGTCTCGGTTTCTTTTTGAACTTTTTGAATTCGTCTCAATAAATCAATTTTATTAGCCGGGAAAATATTATGGGCGGATTTTTTGGAGTTGTGGCAGCATCAGACTGCGTTACCGAAGTCTTTTACGGAACAGATTATCATTCACACCTGGGGACCCTCCGCGGCGGGATGGCTGTGCAATCGGAGGATGGTACATTAAAGAGACGCATCCACGATATCACCAATTCCCAGTTCAAGACAAAATTTGATTCTGTTCTTACCGAGTGGCATGGCAAATGTGCTATCGGTGTGATCAGTGATTTTGAGGATCAGCCGCTTCTGGTTTCTTCCCGTTTGGGTACATACGCTATTGTAACGGTGGGCAAGATCGAAAACATCAGGGAACTTGCAGAAGAATCCTACAAGACCGGGATCTTTTTTTCCGAGATGAGCGGCGGTGAACTCAATCCTACGGAAATGATCGCTTCCCTTATCAACCAGAAATCTGATATTATTGACGGCATCCAGTATGCCATGGATTCCATTAAAGGTTCCTGCTCACTGCTGATCATGATTGACGGTAAAATCATTGCAGCCCGTGATAAATTCGGCAGAACGCCTGTTTCCCTTGCCAAACGCAATTTGGATGGTGCTGTGGGCGTTTCCATGGAAACCAGCGCATTCCCCAATCTGGATTTCACATATTTGCGTGATCTCGGTCCCGGAGAGATCGTTCAGTTGAGTCTGAATGCGGTTAAACAGTTGAAAAAACCGGGGACAATCAATCAGATCTGTTCCTTTTTCTGGGTGTATTTCGGTTATCCCTCCTCCAATTTTGAGGGTATCAATACCGAAAGCAGCCGTTACCGCAACGGCGAAGGCATAGCCGAAGGCGATGATTATGAAAATATTGATTCCATCTGCGGAATTCCCGATTCCGGGGTGGCACATGCCATTGGTTATTCCAATGCCTCCGGCAAACCTTATCAGCGTGCCCTTGTGAAATATACCCCCACATGGCCCCGCTCCTTTACTCCCCAGAGTCAGACTGCAAGAAATCTCGTGGCGAAGATGAAACTTATCCCTGTGGAAGAGCAGATCCGGGACAAGAGATTATTGTTCCTGGATGATTCCATTGTCCGGGGGACACAATTCAAGGATATTGCAAGAAGATTGTATGAAAGAGGCGCAAAGGCTGTTCATTTGCGCAGTGCCTCCCCGCCGATTATGTTCCCCTGCAAATTTTTGAACTTCTCCCGTTCCCGTTCCACTCTTGACCTTGCCGCCCCCCGTGCGGTGGAGTTGCTTGAAGGGCATCCTGTGGATGATCCGGAATTGCTGAAAAAGTATATTACTGAAGGGACAGAGCAGTATAATGCCATGGTCGAAGTCATCCGCAAGGAACTGGGGCTGACTACATTGAAGTATCAGACACTGGATAAACTTATTGCTGCCATCGGGCTTCCCAGAGAAAAAATCTGTACGTATTGTTATGATGGATGCGACCCCACTTCCGGTGAGTGTCCCATGTGCGAAAAACTTAAAGAAAAAATGGAAAAAGAAACCGATAAAAAACAAAGTAAATAAGCGAGGAGTCATTATGTTGAGGATCATTATCACCGGAGCGGCGGGCAGAATGGGCCGCAGATTTGTTGCCAATATTGCAGAAGCGGAAGATCTGGTTCTTGCCGGAGCTACGGAATGGAGCGGTTCGGAATTTCTGGGAATGGATGCCGGAACGGTTGCCGGATGCGGGACTCTTGGCGTAAAAATCGTACCTGAACTGGATGGGCTTCTTGCCAATGCTGATGCCATGATCGATTTCAGTACAGGCGATGTGGTTGCAAATGCAAAGAAAGCTGCGGCGGCAGGAATTTCCATTGTTATCGGAACCACCGCTCTTACAGCAGAGGACAAAGCCGAATTGCGTAAACTTGCAGACAACGGCGCAAGGATCGTACAGACCACCAATTACAGTGTGGGGGTAAATCTTCTTTTCCACCTTTCCGCATTGACTGCAAAGATCCTTTCCGATGACTTTGATATTGAGATCATCGAAGCACATCACAATAAAAAGAAAGATGCTCCCAGCGGAACAGCGGTATCTCTTGCAGAAGTTATTACAAAGGTGAAAAACTGGTCTTATGAGGAAGATGTGCGTCACGGCAGACAGGGCATCGTGGGCGCAAGAACGAAAAAAGAGATCGGTATGCACGCTGTCCGCGGCGGGGATATCGTTGGCGACCATACGGTTCTTTTTGCCGCAGAGGGGGAAAGAGTGGAACTCACCCACAAAGCGTCCAGCAGAGATACTTTTGTGAAAGGAGCATTGCGTGCCGCCCGTTTCCTTGCCACTGCCGGAAGCGGTTATTACGATATGCAGGATGTTCTGGGACTTAAATAAACGGAGAATAAGATGAAAAATTACTTCGGAAAAGAAGAAATCATTGATTATGTATCTGCTGCGGATGGAACGATCCAGCAGTCTCTGCTCTACCGTTCCCCGTTGAAAGGCAAACAGCCTCTGCTTGTGGCATTCCATACATGGAGCGGCGATATGTATCAGAACAGCACTTCCTATCAGAAATTTGCTGAAAAATATGGATTCCACCTTGTGCATCCCAATTTCCGCGGTCCCAACTGGCGGAAGGAAGGCTGCGGTTCGGATAAGGCTGTGGGGGATATTGAAGGATTGGTGCAATATGTATGCAGTATTCTGGAAGTTGATGAAAAAAGGATCTATGCCATGGGCGGATCCGGCGGCGGACATTTTTCTCTTCTTGTTGCCGGAAGATTGCCGGGGATCTGGGCGGGTGTCTCTTCCTGGGTTCCTATTTCCGATGTGAAAAAGTGGCATAAAGAGTGTTATCCCCGTCCCGGTGTTTGCGGTTATTCCAGACACATTGAGCAGGCTTTGGGGGGCGACCCCAATAAAGATCCTGTTCTTGGGGAAGAGGCTCTGAAACGCTCTCCTGTACGGTATCTGGAAGCGGCAAAAAAGATCCCCCTTGACATCAATACGGGTATCCATGACGGTCACAGAGGCAGTGTTCCTGTCAGTCAGGCACTGGAAGCATATAATCTCCTTGCGGATAAAAAAGACCGTATCAGTGAAAAAGATATCAAGTACATGGTGGAAAAAGAGGCGATCCCTCCCCATTTGCAGAATGAAAAAGAGGATGATCCCTCTTACGGGAAATTGGGCGTGCTTTTCCGCAGGATTTCCGGCAATGTGCGTATTACCGTTTTTGAAGGCGGGCATGATATGGCTTATGCCGCAGGCATCGGCTTTGTTGCCAATCAGAAAAAAGGTAAAAAAGCAGACTGGAAACTTGTAGAAGCAGACAATTCAGAAAACGGGGAAGTTTCCAAGTAAAAAAGGAGCAGAAATGTTTATTGATCCCAATGATTTTCAGGGCAGTGATATTGAAAAGATCAATGCTGCCGTGGAATTTTCCAGAAGCAACGGGGGAATCGTAAGGATCCCGCAGAGAAAGGCGGATGAAATATCCTCCCGTAATTACTGGAAAATTGATTCAGCCATCCTTCTTCCGGAAAATACGACGGTCATTCTGGCAAACTGCCGCATCAAACTTTCAGACAACTGCCGGGACAACTTTTTCAGAAGTGCCAACTGCGGTGCGGGAATAAAGGAAGTGAAAGAAATTTCCTCCATCCACATTACGGGAGTGGGGACAGCTGTACTGGAAGGTGCAGACATTCCCAGAGCTACCGGAGACAGCGGCAAAACTCTGGGCGAGTGTACATTCGGTACGGATGCCGGAAAAGAAGGGGAGGAACAGAAAGGCGACTGGCGGGAGATCGGTATTCTTTTTGCCAAAGTCAGCGATTTTTCCATCTCCAATATTTCCATTGTCAATTCCCATTGCTGGGCGATCTCTCTGGAATACTGCCACCACGGGAAAGTCAGAGATGTGAATTTCCAGTCCAGAGGCAAGCGTTTCATAGATGGAAAAGATGTACCTAATTTGAATCAGGATGGTCTTGATTTGCGCAGAGGCTGTCACCATATCATTATTGAAAACATTACCGGAAGTACCGGGGACGACCTGATCGCCCTTACCGGGCTGGCCGCTCCTGTGCGTGATGCAGGAAAATTGGGCAGTACTGCTATTTGCGGAGGTACCGGCATACCGGAACTGGAAGAGATCGCCTATATCACCATCCGCAACGTGATGGGACATTGTGCCGGAGGACACCATATCGTGCGTTTCCTGAATAATGAGGGTGTAAAGATGCACCATATCATTCTTGACGGACTTATAGATACCTCCTCTGGAAGTTGCAGGGATTATGCCGCCGTGCGTATCGGGGATTCCCGGTGGGGACTTGTTCCTTTCGGCAATACAAGTTCTTTCCAGATCAGTCATATCCAGTCCCGCGGGAAAGCCGCCATCCTTATTTCCGGTACGCTTTCTGAATCCACCATAAGTGATGTCATCAACTGGAATCCTGATACCGTTCCTGTGACGGTATCCCCCGATGGCGGTATCCGCAATGTGGTTGTGGAAAATGCCCGTACCTATACAGAGGAATGAATAAAAAATCCTTCGGGAAAAGTTGAATTTTTTTTCTGTTATTCTTTTATAAAACAAAAAAGGACTGCCGGAATTTCCGGCAGTCCTTTTTGCTGTTCGGATCAGTTCGGATCAGATCAGATTCCTGCAAGAGTACTCTTGTAGGAGTTGACCATTTCTTCCATATCCACTTTATATTCACCCTCATTGCCTTTGATGGAGAATACTCCGGAATTATCCGTAGAGCCTACTTTTGCAAGAGCAAATCCGGCAAGAGCCTTTTCCACAGCAGCGGAATTTTCTTTTTTGCAGCTGATGATGAAACGGCTGTTGGATTCACTGAACAAAATCTCCACATCCTTCATGCCGTTTTCAGCAGGAACTTTGGAAAGATCCAGAGTGACACCCACTCTTCCGCCCATGGCGGCTTTCGCCATTGCCACAGCAAGACCGCCCAGTGCGGGAGTTCCTACGGAAGAAGCAATATCTTCTTTCAGCATATTTTCAATGGCTTTATAAAGTTTCAATGCTTCTTCTGCATTTACTTTGGGGACATTGTTGCCTGTGGCATCCATCATGGCAAAATATTCACTTCCGCCAAGTTCAGGTTTGGTCAAGCCGACTACATAAACATCTTCCCCTGCGCGTTTGAAGTCGGGGGAGACGCAATGGGCAATATCATCGGCTTTACCGATCACACTGAAAAGAACAGTAGGCGGAATGGAGATCTTGCGGCCGCCTCTGGTACTGTCATTTTTCATACTGTCCTTACCGGAAATACAGGGACAGCTGAAAGCAATGGTATAGTCATACAAGGCTTCATTTGCACGGACAAGCTGTGCCATCTTGTATTCCCCGTCAGGAGTTTTGGCACTCTGGACAGGATCGGGCCAGCAGAAGTTATCCAGACCGGAAAGCATATCCGTTCTTGCACCGGCGGCAACAGCTCTTCTGATGGCAAGGTCGATAACGGAAGCCATCATGTGATAGGTATCAATATCGCTGTAACGGGGAAGGATACCTGCGGAAAGCACTACGCCTTCACGGGAGAGGGGTTCCACCATGAATACCCCGGCATCCCCGGAAACATCACGTTCTTTACCGATATAGGGCTTGATGACGCTCAAACCTTTCACTTCATGGTCATATTGTCTTGCTTTATATTCCCCGGAACAGATGTTGAGGGAGGAAAGCATATCTTTCACATCTTTGGCAACATCTCTTCCTTCAAGGGAGGGCTCTTCAAAAGTGGGAGGATTCCATTTGCCTTTGAGAGAGTAGCGGGGAAGACCTTCGTGCATGAAGTTGATGTCGATACAGGCAACGCATTTTTCGCCGTACATCATACGGAATTTGCCGTCATCGGTGAATTTACCCAGAACGGTTGCTTCCACATCCCGGTCAGCGGCAAGGCGGAGGAACTCTTCCAGATTTTCTTCCTGAACGGCAAAACTCATTCTTTCCTGTGCTTCGGAAATCAAAATCTCCCAGGGACGCATACCGGCATATTTGAGGGGAGCTTTGGCAAGATCCATGACGCATCCTCCGCTTTCCCCTGCCATTTCCCCGACGCTGGAGGAAAGTCCGCCTGCTCCGTTATCGGTCACAAAGCGGTAAAGACCTTTTTCCCGTGCTTCATAAAGGAAGTCGCCCATACGTTTCTGGGTGATGGGGTCACCGATCTGAACAGCCTGTACGGGACTGTCTTTATGCAGTTCTTCACTGGAAAATGTTGCGCCGTGGATACCATCTTTCCCGATACGGCCGCCGGTCATAACGATAATATCGCCGGGTTTGATCTCTTTTTCCCAGCCGTTTTTGCCGTTGATCTTCCGGGGAAGTGTTCCCACAGTACCGCAATACACCAGGGGTTTGCCGATGTAACGGTCATCAAAGTATTCCCAGCCGACACCGTAGGGGATACCGCTCTGGTTGCCGCCGTCGATCACGCCTTTGTGGATACCGTCACGCAGTCTGCGGGGATGAAGCAGTCCTTCGGGTACATCTTCGGGTTTGGTAAAGGGGGAGCCCAGGCAGTAACCCCAGACGTTGATGAGAAGTTCTGCGCCCTGACCGGTTCCCATGGGGTCACGGTTCACACCCACGATACCGGTCATCGCTCCTCCATAGGGATCGAGAGCGGAGGGACTGTTGTGAGTTTCCACCTTGTAAACAAGGTCGAGTTTATCATTGAAACGGACAACTCCGGCGTTATCTTTGAAAATGGAAACAAGGAAGTCCACTTTCTTTTTGATCTCATTGGTACTGTTGTAGATATAGGTTTTGAAGAGGGAGCGGATCTGTTTGTGATTGCCTTTTTCATCTTCATAATCCACGTCAGCGGAGAAGATTTTGTGTTTGCAGTGTTCACTCCATGTCTGGGCAAGGATTTCCAGTTCCACGTCGGTAGGTTCGCTGGTTAGTCCGTACTGTTCACGGTCTTTGCAGGTGTGGAAGTAATTCTGGATGGATTTCATCTCTTCCAGAGAAAGGGCAAGAATCCCTTTTCTGCTGATTTCCATAAGTTCTTCATCGGAGCAGTTGAGGTCGAAAATGCGAACAAGCCCCTCTTCGGCAGTTCCGGTGACAACAGGTTTATTAAGGGGGATCCCTTTGCTTTCCGCTTCTGCTTGTGTCGTTACTGTAACGCTTTCAATAAGTTCATTGGCAAGGACTTTTCTTGTGATGTCGGCAACATCCTCTCTGGAAAGGGCAGGGGCTTTCATAAAATATTCAATGGAGCTGAAAACCTGCTCATCTTTTCTCAATTTTCTGCCGATGATGTCTCCGATACCTTCATGGGCGGTACGGGCTACGTTATCGGTCACGCCGGGTTTGAAGCCCACGGCAACGATGTAGTCATAATCAAAACCCATGTCAGAAGTGGAACCCACCTCCGCTTTCTGGGTCACAGGATTGGCAAGTTCTTTACCGATGCGTTCCGCATCCTGTTCTGTAATGTCGGCACAGACGGTAAACACATCTCTTGTACGGATCTCCTTAATGTCATCCCTGCCTGTAAAACTTTTAATGGTACGCAATACCGATTCCGCACGGGAATCGCTCCAATTGCTCTTAACGGTAATTTCGATCCTGAAATCCATACTTTTTTCCTTCTGCTTATGGGGTTTCGGTTTTGTTTTATATTTATTTTATATAAATATACAGCAGAAAGAGGATTTTTTCAAATGCAAAAGCCGGAATTATAGAGTCTTTAAGCCTTTTTCCGGAAAAACTTTCCGCAAAACTGGAATGTGCCGGAAGCAAGGATACAGAGAAAGGGCAGGGCGGGAAGCTGATAACGGGGCATTGCCACAGGGCCCGTCATAAAAAGAAAATACTCACAGAAAAGCAGAAACAGTAATATTGTAAAAAAACATTTTTTCCATAAAGCAATCACAATCCCCGCGGCGGCGGAAAGCAGGATCGTTCCGGCAAGAAGAAACAGGGGGGACGCCAGGAATGGAAGAAAAAGTTTGCCTTTGAAGTAATGGCATATTCCGGCAATGATCCCTTTTCTGTTGATCACATCGAAAGTATTTCTGCCGGAAGTTGTCAGGCGGAGATTTTCAAAAAAAGATGCCCCGTCAGGAATAAGAACCACCGGACGGAAATGGAGGGCAAAGTAGGAAAAGGGATACTTTTTCATGGTTTTTGCCAAACGTTCCTCGTGAAAGGAAAGCCGGGAAGAGTAAGAAGCATATTTTTCCGGATCTTTCCGGAATGTTTCTTCGGCTTCTTTGTCATACTGTTCCCGCAAAACAGCGGCAGGAATATTGTTCCGCCGGCTTTCAAAAGTGGAAACATTGTGTTTGGCGGTATCCGCAGAAACGATATCGATCCTCCATCCCGCTCCGTAATGGTGGTTGCGGATGATCCAGAATGTGGGGAGAAGTGCAAAAATCAGCAGAAAAAGAAGGGAATGAAAAATCTTCTTTTTTACCGGAAACGCCGGAAGAAAGAAGAGTACAAAAATGGCGGGAAAACACCAGAAAAGCATCAAAGGTCTGGTCAGGACGGCCAGAGAGGCTGTTCCGGCACAGACAAGGAGAAGATACAAAAATCTTTTTTGAAGAAATGAGAGAAAAAAGTACATGGTAAAGGAGGTGAAAAATACAAAAAGCGTATCGGAAATAATAAGGGGAAAAATCGCAAAAACTGTGGGGTGCAGAAGATAAAGAGATGCGGCAATGACAGCATATTTTTCCTTGAGAAACATTCTTGCGGAAAGATACAGCGGGATAAGGGTAAGGGAACTTATTACCGCAGAAAAAACTGCACAGAAAAGGAGACTACCTTTGCTTATGCCCAGAGAAAACGCAAGAAACAGGGGATAAACCGGCGTCCGGTGCAATGCGGGAATATTGCTCCCTGCATTGGTGGAATATGTGAAATCGTAAAGGATGGATTTCGCCGGATTCAGGTAGGAGGGGGAATCCACCCGCAAATAGATGGCAGGGTCACTTATTCCGGGAATGAGATAGAGAAGTTTGAGAAAAAAGGAAATAAGGACAAGAAAAAGCAGGATCCTGCATGTACGCAGGGAAGCCCCCTCCGGCAAAAGAGCTGGAGAGGGGGAGTTCTGCGGAAGAAAAAAGTCTCTCTGGAAAAGTCCGTTCATAAGAAAGAGGAAACCTTTCTTTACCGGGAAAAGACGATGGTGCGTCTGCCGCTGGTAATGATCCTGTGTTGGAGATGGGCTCTTACAGCTCTTGTCAGAACTCTTCTTTCAATATCTTTGCCCATGCGTTTAAGATCATTGGGGCCGTCTTCATGGGTGATGCGTTCCACATCCTGTTCAATGATGGGGCCTTCATCCAGATCCACTGTGGCATAATGGGCTGTTGCTCCAATCATTTTCACCCCCCGTTCCCATGCTCTGCGGTAGGGATCGCCCCCCTGGAAGGCAGGGAGGAAAGCGTGATGGATATTAATGATCCTTCCCGCATAGCGGTCGATGAAATCTTTGGAAAGGATACGCATATACCGGGCAAGGACAACAAGATCGATATGATGCTTATCCAACTGTTCGAGGATAAGTTTTTCCTGTTCCAGTTCCCCGCCTTTTTCCACAGGGAAACAGAAGTAGGGGATACGGAATTTATCTGCAATATTTTCCAGATCCGGGTGATTGCTTATGATAAGAGGGATCTCGCATTTGAGATCCCGTTCATCCTGGGCGTGTGCCAGAAGATCATAAAGGCAATGGGAGGTTTTGGAAACAAGGATGGCGACTCTCTGGGGGGTATCGGTGAAATTCAGGGAATATTCCAGAGAAAGAGTCCGGGCAAATTCCGCAAAAGAAGCGGAAAATTCCTTCCGCGTCATCTTCATATCGCTTATATCCACACATACCCGCATGAAATAGAGATTTTCCCTGTCATCGGTATATTGCTGACAGAGCAGGATGTTGAAGTTTTTATTGTAAAAGTATGTGGAAATGCCCGAAAGCAGTCCCTTGCGGTCCATGGAACGGATAAGAAATATTGCCTGTGTCATATTTTCTCCTTTTAATATTTTCTGACTATTTACTATAACACTTTACCGGGGATTTTTCAATAGACATGGATTTATTGCTTGTAATTTATCCATTTTCTGCTATATTGGAAAAATGATAACAAGGGAGAAATGTATGTCCGGAAAATATGAAAAAGGTATATGGGTGGAATTGATCGGATTCGATCAGAGTAAGAAAGATTATGGCGTGAAGGATTTTCTTGACAGAATGAAGGAAAAGCCGCAAATGATCTCCTTGCTGCTTTTTTCTACACAAATGCTTCATTCCCACACAAATCTGGATAAAGATTTTTTTATAGGAGATCTGCAATGCTCCTATTATGGCAGAAGTCACAATGAAGAACGCAAAAGACAGGATTGGACAGCATTCCAACTGCGGGCTCTGGTGGATGAACTGCATAAATATTCCATAAAGATCCTGCCCTCTTTTTTCGATATGACCGTCCCGGAAAAAACGGCAGAAAGTCTGCAGGTGAAAAGAATGGAGAAAGAGTGGGCGGATGAGCATAATGAAGTAATGTATGTAACAAGTGATGGGGGCATCACCAGTAATATTTTCCCCTTGAAAACTCTTGCATCCGGCGAAAAATATGAGGATTTTTTTATAAGACAGCTGCTGGCTTTTCTGAAAGACTACCACTTTGACGGTTTTCACGGCTGCGACGGGTTCGGTCATCCCAGATTTGCTTTGTGCAACGGGGATTTTTCGGAAGAGATGATAAAAGAATTTTCTTCTTATGTGCAAAAAGATTTCCCCCCTCTTCCTCTCCCGGAAATTGCAGAATATATCCTTACTTCCCTCCGGAAAGAGTGGAGTCTTTTTTATGCGGAAAAACATGCTTCTTTCTGGAAGAAAACCGTTGCCGCATTGAAAAAGGAGGGATTTTCTGTTTTTTTGAATACCTGCTGGACAAGAGATCCCTTTGAGGCTCTTTTCCGGTACGGGATAGATTACAGACTTCTGGCAAAGTGCGGTATAGACGGATTTTTTGCAGAAGCAAGTTCCGCTGTCTTGGAACTGGAAGGGTGGAACGATACGGAAAGCAGCTGTATGGAAAAATGTCAGGCAATGCTTATGCGCATCAAGGCTTCTGTACCGGAAACAAAGATCCATCTTTTAGGGTGTATCAAGGACGGGATGGAACAATATAATGCGTTGCGGCACGCCCCATGCCGGATGCGGTCGGAAGCCTATACCTTATACAATCTTTTCTGCAACGGAAAACGCTGTGTCTGTGGTGTATTGGAATGTCTGGGCGACGGGATCACTTCCGGCGAGTGGCAGAGTATAGATTCCATCAGAAGTCTTGCCGCAGAAACAGAGGCGGTTTTTCTGCCCTGCGGGCATATCTTCCGGGAGGAAAGTTCTTTTGATAAAGAATTTGCTTTCTATGCTTCTCTTCCGGGCAATGAACGGAAGGCAAGCAGTCATACTTTACTGCATGAATTGATCCATGCGGGAGCCGTTCTCCCTTCCATTGTGACTTTTGAAGCGTTGAAAAAAGGTGATTTTGTTCCGGAGGGGGGACTTCTGGTATTGCATCCCTTCTTCCTTTCCCGTGAAGCAGAACATTTCCTTGCATCTTATCCGGATATGGTTGCAATGCTGGGAGTGATGAAAAACGGGGAAAGTTCCGCGATTATCCGTAAAGGCGGGGAAACTCTTTTCCATGAAACTCTTTTATGGAAAGACTCGGAAAAAACAAAAGAAGAACCCTCCTGGCTGTGGAAGTTGCAGGAAAAAGAGATTTTGAACAAAGAAACGTTGAAACACTTTGCAGAAACATTCAATCATTTCTCTTCTTTTGTTCTGCCGGAAAAAGAGAAAGAACTTTTGCGTGTGTGGAGCGTAAGGGAAAAGAGCGGGCAATACAGGATCTTTGCAAGGAGTGAAAAAAGTACTTATCTGGATTCTGTCATAAGAGTAAGGGGGAAAGTAAATAATTGTACCGCTCTTACAGAGGAACCCTCACGGGATGTGCGGATGGAATATATTGCAGGAAATGAGGGGAATATGGATACATTGCTTTATGCAAGGATCCCGCCTTATGGAACGATCATCCTTTCTGTCGGGATAAATTAAGTTCCGTACTTGAAAAAAAGGAGAAAAAAGGATAAATTATATACGCGAATATATTGAACAGAAATCAACTGAAAAGGCAGTAGAAAATGACACTTTCCGCTTTTATCCTTATTTTTATCTCCGTTTTTTTACATGCAGGCTGGAATTTTATCAGTAAGGCAGGGCGTCCCTCCGGAGCGTTTTATCTTGTGGTCAATATCGTTTCCATCCTTATATTGCTCCCCTTTCTGCTTGTTTCAAAGGTGCAGTATTTTTCTCTGCCGCCGGTATTCTGGTGGTATGTTGCCGCAAGTGTATTTTTTGAGTTTATCTATGTGGTGGGATTGTTTCAGGCATATAAGAGAAACGATATATCCATGGCATATCCCATGATCCGCGCTGTGCCGGTTTTGCTCATTGCCGTTATCACCCTTATTTTCCGCCTGGGGGCAGTGCCGGGAAAGACCGCCTGTGCCGGATTTATCGTTGTTGCGCTGGGGTGTTTTATCCTGCCGCAGAAGGATATGCGTTCTCTTTTGAGTTTCAAGGGGATCTCTTTGAAAGCATTGGGGCCCATTTTCCTTGCCGCTGTGGGAACGACCGGTTATACGATCATGGACAGTTGCGCTACTGATCTTTTTACCAGAGCATCTTCTTCCGGTAAGATCGTCAATTCCGGAGCTTATCTCTGTATTGTGGAAATTTTTCTCACTCTTGCCCTTGCCGTATTGGTTTTCTGTTCCAAAAAAGAAAAAACAGAATTTTTTCAAAACAGTATCAGAAGTTTCTCCCCCTGTATCTGCGGCGTGTTTTATACCGCCGCCTATCTGCTTGTACTGGCGGCAATGGGGATGGTAAGCAATGTGAGTTTTCTGCAAGCCTTCCGGCAGATGAGTCTGCCTCTGGGGGTTGCCGCGGGGATCTTTTTTCTGCATGAAAAAGTTTCCGGACCCAAACTTGCCGGAACATTCCTTGTTGTCTGCGGTCTTATCCTTACGGTGATCAAATAAATTTCCGTGACTTTTAAAAGTGTCTCCTCTTTAAATAAAAACAAGATAAAAAAGCGATTTTTTTTGATTTTTCTCTTGTTTTTATTACAAACAACTCAAATAGTAATTGTATCATTTGATTTTGTTGTAACAGAGGGAAAATATGCCGTTACCGTCAAGACAAAAAGAATTGTATGAGAAAGTAAAGCGGGATCTCCGGGAAAAATACCGTCCGGGGATGTGTCTGCCCACTGAACCTTTCTATGCACAAGTCCTGGGATGCGGCAGAACTACTTTGCGGAAAGTCCTTTCCACGCTCCAGGAGGAAAATCTCATAAGGCGTACCCACCGGGGGACGATCGTTCTGGATTCATCCTCCCCCTTTGCCCCGGTAATCCCCGGAACAGGGAAGAGTGCAGAGGAAGAAAGACCGCTTTTCATGCTTATTCCCTGTACCCGGTATACGGAAAAAGTGGATGAATTTTCTTTAAGGATCCACCATCAGGTCATGGCGGGAGCCATGCGGGAGGCGATCAACTGCGGCAGTCACCTTGTTACTCTGCCTGTTTCGGAAAGCAATAAAAGCAACGGCATAGAATGTATTGATTTTGCTCTTTCCCAGTTGAAAAGTTTGCGGAAAGGGGATAAGGTCATCTTTTTCGGACGCTGGTTCAGGCGTATTCTGCCGGTTCTTGCGGAAAAAAAATGTCTTGTAGCCTATATTTCCCAGATGCCTTATGCTTTTGAGGAGGATATAAAGGAACTGGATACTGCGGCGGCATTTACAGGGTACAGTACATCTGCATTCATCACTGCCGGGTTGGAAGAATTGAAAAAGCGGGGTCGAAAGCATGTAAAATGCGTATATTTTTCTCTGGATGAGGAAGAACATAAAGGCGTGAAAAAAGCCTTTTCCACTTTTCTTGCTTCTCACGATATGCAGGGAGAGTTTTATGCTCTGCCATTTCATATCACTCCGGAGGAGAAACTTTTCTTTCTGCACCGGTTCTTCAGGGAAAAAGGCGGGGAAATGGATAGTTTCATCCTTTCTCCCCACTTGCGTACTCCCACCCCTTTTGAAATGAATCCTGCCATCCCGCAGCATATTCTGACCGTATGTGAGAAAAATGCTCTGACCTGTGCCGGAAGAGGCAATACTTTTGTCACAGTCAGGGATGATCTTGAAAGGAATGTAAGAGCATTGGCGAAAGCTCTTTTGAGCGGGAAATATTTTCCGGCAACTCTTTACCCCTACCAAACAGAGGAATAAATATGATGAAACTGTTTTCTTACCCCTTTGATGCGGAAAAAATCCCGGTCTTTGCGGAAACCGATATCCTTGTTGTCGGCGGCGGCCCCGGCGGATTGGGTGCAGCTGTTACTGCCGGAAGAATGGGGGCGAAAGTCCTGCTTGCGGAAAGGGAAGGGGGTGTGGGCGGCATGTCGGTATATGGGGAGGTTTCCCCCATGATGGGAAATCATCATGGAGGTGTGCCCATGGATAGACCCGTTTTCATGGACTGGATGAAAAAGATGTGGAAATACCGCACAAAAGAGATGCATGCAAAATGCGGGGAAAAGGAAGAATTCAATATTGCCATAGATCCGCCGCAAAGAATCATTGCCAAAGAAATGAGTTTGCTTGCCATGGAGGAACTGTTGCAGGAAGCAAATGTGGAACTCCTTTATCATCATACTCTTGTGGGGGCGGAAGTGAAAGAAGAAAGGATCGTTTCCGCCATATTCTTCTCCAAAAGCGGTTTCTGCCGGATCAAAGCAAAACATTTTATCGACAGTACCGGAGATGGGGACCTTGCCGCCTTCGCAAACTGTGCTTTTGAAGAGGGCAACGAAAAGGGGTATTGCCAGCCTATGACGCTGTGTTTCAAACTTGGCGCAGTGGATCTTGACCGTATCCCGGCACGGGAGGAGATCAATAAACTGTATGACAGGGCAAAAGAAGAAGACCGTATCCATTGCCCCAGGGAAAATGTACTTATTTTCAATGCTCTTCCGGAAAGGACTCTGCACTTCAATACCACAAGGATCATTCATAAAAGCGGCGTAAGCGGTAAGGATCTTTCCGATGCCGAGATCGAGGGCAGGAGACAGATGCGGGAAATTTATGAATTTCTCAAAAAGGATGTGCCGGGATTTGAAAATAGTTACATCGCCAGTATCGGATCAAAGATCGGGGTGCGGGAGTCAAGAAGGATCCGGGGGAAAGTATATCAGACAAGCGAAGACTTTTTCCAGCAGAAGCATTACTCTGACGGCATTGCCCGGATGCGGTATATGCTGGATATCCATAATCCCGACGGCTCGGGGACTTTGACGAATGTGATGCCGCCGGAAACATGGTACGAGATCCGGTATGGAGCGTTGCTGCCGGAAAATTGCAGAAATCTCATTATGGGATGCAGGGCAATCAGTGTGGATCACGCTCTTTTCAGCAGTGTGAGAGTCATGCCCCAGGTTTGTTCACTTGGTCAGGCGGCGGGTATGGCGGCTTTTCTGGCACTGGAAAAAGGCGTGGATATGGAGAATCTTTCCGGAGAGTGTGTGAGAGCAAAATTGAAAGAATTCGGAGCGTTTTTATAAGGAGAAAAGTATGTTGAAGATCTGTGTGGAGGAGAAAGCTCTTTTCCTTGTTCCTGCGGCGGAAGCATTTGTGGAAATGTGGGAAAAGGTGACAGGAAAAACTCTTGAGATCATCAGAAAAGATGATGGAACAAGCAATCTTATTGTTTTCGGCAGTGATGCTGTCTCTGCTTTCACCCATGAAAAAGTTCTCAATAAAATCCTTCCTGAATTGAAAACGAGGGTGGGGACAGATGATTATGAGATCCTTTCTGCAAAAGAAAAAGGGAGAAATTTCCTCATTCTTGCAGGGGGCTGTGTCCGGGCATATTTTTATGCTGTTTACCACTTTTTTGAGGTAGCTGCCTCCTGCCGTTATTTCTGGGATACGGATATCATACCGGAAAAAGAAAATATCTATCTGGAAAACTGGTATATTTACGAAAAACCCCGTTTCACCTACCGGGGGCTGCGGTATTTTGCCCACCGGGGATTGCACCGGTTCCAGGCGGAACATTGGGAGTGGGAGGATTGGAAAAAGGAAATAGATTATCTTCTGAAAAAAAGATTCAATCTTTTCATGTTGCGTATCGGTTTTGATGATCTTTTCCAGAAAGCCTTTCCCCAATGGGTTTCTTATCCTGAAGATTTCAAGTTTGAGGGAGGAAAAGAGAGAAGTTACGATGATCATACTCTTTTCATGCCTTTACAGGAGCGTGGTGCATTGCGTAAAAAGATCCTTTCCTATGCTTTTGAACGGGGCTTGATCCATCCGGAGGATATTGGAACCATGACCCATTGGTACAGCAGGACACCTATGGATTTTATCCGTAATGCTGCTCCGGAATATCTGCCCAGAGCTTCCGGGGATTATTACAGCGACCCCACCGGGCAGGTGTGGGATATAAGGAATGAAAAAGAACTGGATTATTATTTTGCCCTTACCGAAGCACATATAAAAGAATACGGGAAAGAAAGCGGCCCCGAACTCTTCCATACCATCGGTCTTGCGGAACGGCATTGCTTTGATGATGAAGAAGCAAGTCACAGGATGAAGTTATATACTTACCGGTGCTTTACAAGAAAATTGCGGGAAAAATATCCCACCATCCCCCTGATGCTTGCCGCCTGGGAGTTCCTGGACTGGACACCTCAACAGGTGAAGGAACTTCTTGCCTCCCTTGATCCGGAACATACTCTGGTACTGGATTATACCGCCGATATCCAGGATGAAAAGAACTATTTTGTTTCCTGGGATATACCGGGAAAATTTCCCTATATTTTCGGGATCTTCCATTCCAACGAAAACAATTCCGAGATCCGTGGAAATTATCCCCTCATTGAAGAACGCCTTGCCCTTGCCGCAAAAGACCCCATGTGCAAAGGGATGGTATTGTGGCCGGAAACAAGTCACGCCGATACCCTGATGCTGGAATATGTGGCAAACAATTCCTGGAAGCCGGAAAATATTTCCATTGATACATTCCTGGAAAAATTCTGTAAAGACCGGTACATATTTCCCGGTGGAGATCTGGAAGAAAGCATGTTGACGATATGGCGGAAATTCCTGCCCTCTGTCAAAGGGCGCATCCGTCATGCTTTCGGTCATAAAAAAGGTCTTGCCCCGGTATATTATATAAGGATACTGGAAATTTGCGCTATTGATAAGTTCCTTCTTTATGAAAGAGGGTATAATACTCTGGAAAAATTTGCAGACTCTCTGCGTGAATTTCCTGAACTCTTCCGGAGCCTCGCCCTTCTTTCGGAAAAAGAACTTTCCAATCATGTCAGAAGAGATATGCTGGATATTGCAAAAAGTTCTTTTGCCACCCTTCTGGATTGTTTCATGGCAAAGATCTTTACTTTGCTGAAAGATTTTGAAGAGAATAAAGAAAAGGAAAAAACGGCAGTTTACCTGCGGGAAAATCTGGAATATTTACAGCAATGCAATCTTCTTCTGGCAGAGTGCCTTGCTTCTTCAAAGGAATTTTCTCTTTATGAGGCTCTTCTGCAAATGACCGGCAAAGAGGGGAGAAACAAAGATTTTGAATATACTTTGAAAGGTAATGCGGAAAACTCTTACAGCAGATCTTATATTCCGGAGATCCTTGTATATTGTGCAGCTCCGGAACTTGCTCTTTTTGCCCGATATATTGAAAAAGGACTTTCTGACAATACTTCCAACTGGGAGTTTCCTGCGGAATTCCGGAATCAGCGGGAAGCGGTGAAAGACCGTTTCTATAAAACAGCGTTGAAAGATATGGCGCCGGATCAGGAAAAAGCGGAAAAAGAATTGCCCGGCAATCTGCGGAAAGCGGCGATGTTATCTGAAAAACTTTGTGAAATAATAGGAAAGTAAAATAATAAAAAATAAAAAAAAGGAGACGAAAATGAAAAAACATTTCACCCTCATCGAATTACTTGTTGTAATTGCCATCATCGCAATTCTTGCCGGGATGCTGTTGCCCGCACTGAACAAAGCAAGAGAAAAAGCCTACGGGATCAACTGTATCAGCAATCTCAAACAGATCGGGATCGCCATGAGCAATTACACCAATGACAGCAAGGAATTTTTCCCCACATGGAAACACAACAATAATACGGAAATGACAGCCAATGACCGTAACCAGAAATGGGATAAACTCCTTACCTGCATGAAGCTCATCAACGGAAAAAACTTCCGGGATGCCGCGATGAAAACGGAAACTTCCTCCCAGATCCGGGAAGAAACTCTCCTGAACGGCAATAAATTACTTGTACCCAACCGCGGTGCTTACGGCTATAACTACATGAATATCGGTTCAAGCAGAACGGTCAACTCAAGTGACAGTAAAAAATCTGCCAGACTTTCCGAACTGAAAAAGTTCAGTGTCTGCTATGTGGTGGCGGATACTTTCCATTTCGGCGCAACAGGTCAGACTGGATATTATGACCTCTGGCACAACTATGATGCTGCTGTTGAGTACCGTCCGGACGCCCGTCACAGCAAAATGGTCAATATCCTTTTTGCCGATATGCACGCCGGTTCCATCAAAGCCAATCCTGTCAACCCCTATCACCAGATGAAAGATAACAACAAGTCCAGTAAAATCTACAACTGCTGGACAGGCGGAAGATTCGGTGGCGAGATCGACTGACCGTAAGGAGAATATTTCCCATGATAAAAAAATCCAATCTTTGTTTTCTCTTTTTCTGCCTGTTCTGTTGCCTTTTATCCGCAATGAGTGTTTTTTCTGCGGAAAAGGGAAATATGGCTTCTGCCGATCCTTCCTTTGACAGGAAAACAAAATTCTGGTATATACCCAAACCCCAGGGGTATACTTTTTTTGAGAAGGATAGCGAAAAAGGCAATATCCTTCTTATTTCCAATACGGAAAGTTTTCCCGTAAAAAGAGGCGGGCTTTACCGGAAAAATTTCATCCCTGTTGAAGCAGGAAAAACCTATACTTTTGAAGCAGATTTCAAAGGGGAACTTTCCGAAGGTTACGCTTCCATCCTGTTAAGTATTTTCGGTGAAAAAAAAGGCAAACAAGCCTATCTCAAAAGTTTTGAAAGTTCCCGGATAAGCCATACCCGGGGCGAATGGGTGCGTATCAGCATGACTTTTACCATTCCGGAAGGGGGTAAAAAAAGTACATTACGGACTTTTTGCAAGAAATTTCTGCGGAAAAGCCATGTTCGATAATGTCAATATGTTTGAAGGCGATTCCTATACTCTCCCTCTTGTGAAAAAAGGGCTTGCCCTTGACGGGAAATGGGATGACTCTTTTGTGGAAAATGCCTTGAAGATACAGGATTTCAATGCTTACCCTGTAAAAGATAATACTCCTGCACCGGAAAAAACAGTCATCTATCTGGCGAGAACCAATGATACCATATATGGTCAGGCCCTTCTCTGCCACGCTCCCGGAAAAGTCCTCCGGGCGGAAGCCGGTAAAAGGGACGGAGCATTATGGGCGGATGACAGTCTGGAATTTTTTATTACTCTCACCAATGCGGCACGGCCTTTCTACCACTTTATGTTCAATATACAGGGCGACGTATACGACGCATTGGAAAGCAACAAAAAATGGGATTCCTCTTTCCGGGCAAAGGGCGGCAGAAAAGATGAAAAAAGTCATTTCATCCAGTTTGCCCTGCCATTGAAAGAAATCGGCTTCGATGCGGAATTGGATGCCCATTTGCATAAATTATCCTGGAAGATCAATTTTACAAGAAATCATCCGGGAATGACTCCCCGTTATTCCACATTCGCCCCGGTGGTGGTTTTCCGTGATCCCGCTTCCTTTATTTCTGTAACAAGTCCCGGTACCGCCGGAAATAAAGAAGTTTGGGGCAGATACCGGAACAAAGGGGCGGCAGACTCCAAAAATATCCGTCAGCAGAAGATGTGGAAGATCAAAAATCCCCTTTACAGGGAACTTTTTTCCAAAAAGGAAAATCCATTCAAAGGGGAAAGTGCCTTTATCTGGCCCAGACCCATTGAAGAAAAATCCAATGCCGCTTTTGCTCTCCAATACGGTATGGAATACTCTATAAAAAATATCCTCGGGGAGTATGAGAAACACCGTCTGCATCCATACAGTTCCGGTGATTTCCCCTTTTTATCTTCTTTCGGTAAAAAATCCGGCGTGGGATTTATGCAGTATGCTCCTTACTATATGCAGAATTTTTCCTATATCTATAATCCCGCCACCCGGGAAGCCTTTATGAAAAGTATCCGGGAAACTCTGGATAAATACTCTTCCGGCATGTGGGGCGTCACCATTGGAGATGAAGCCTTTTCCCAGACTGTCCGCAGGATCGTCACCAGAGGAAACAATAAAAAGATCCTGGAATCCGATCCCGCTTTGAAAAATGCTCTGGAAGAGGTGAAAACAAAATACGGTTACGGAAAATATTGTCTGCCGGAAACTCTTTCCGCAGAGGCTCCCTTTGACTGGATAGCTTTGCGGAAATGGTTTTTTGATCAGCTCCTTCCCATTCAGAAAGAACTTTTTGCTCTGGCAAAGAAATATAAGGGCAGCAACGGCAAACCTTTAACAATTGTTTCCCATGACCATGTGGACTGGGCGATCATGCAGCAGATAAGCAGGTTTGCCCCCTACGTGGATATTATGACCGCCCAGAGCGTTCCCATGAACGACCCCACAAGGCAGAATCTTGCTTTCCGGGCAAAATTGCTGAAAGATCTTTCTTCTAAAAGTGTCTGGCTGTGCGTTCACCTTGAACCCTATAACGGTCATTATACAGCTTCTGAAACTGCTGCACTTTTAAGTGAGGCTGCCCGGGGCGGAAATTCCGGTTTGCAGATCTGGAATTATGATTTTATCGCCGACCAGCAGGGGATGGGGTCTTCCCGGTTTGATTATTATGGACACCGCCCCAGATGGGATGCTATGATGGATGTGGTGGCGAGAATGCAGAAAGACCCGCTTCTCCAATTCCCCAAAGAAGATTTTGCCATTCTTCTTTCCGATACAAGTGCTTTCGCCCGTCCGAAAATGTATATGCCCCAATATGAAAGTATTTTCAATCTTGCCGGGCCCGGGGCGGAAACTGCTTTCAAATTCATCACCGATACCCAGTTGCTGGATAAGGTGGAAAAACTGGAAAACTGGAAATTTGTCCTTATCCCCAAAATGGATTATATTGAGGCGGAACTTATTCCCCTTTTCCGTAAATATGTGGAAAATGGCGGGATTCTCCTTTGTTATGACTCTTCCTTTATGCAATTCGATCCTTCCGGAAAAAGCCATGCAAAGGAAAGGGAGGAGTTGTTCGGGGTAAAAAATATCCCTGCAAAAAATGTTACAGGGCTCTCTTTTACAAATGCTTCCCCCTTTAAGAATTTGCACAATAAGCCGCCTGCAGCTCTTGCGGAAACTTTTCATGCCCTCCAGGTTCTGGATAAAGATACCGTTGTGTGGGCAAAATATCAGAATGGTCAGACTGCTATGAGTATGAAAAAATATGCCAATGGCGGTATGGCGATCATGTGCAGTATGGATCTGCAGCTTTATTTGAGCGCCAATAAAAAATGGCATACCACTTTCAAAGATATCCTTACCACATTCGGGGCTGTATCCGGTCAGAAGATCTGGCGTTTCCAGTATCCTTCCATTGCAGAAAAAGAACCTGTATTCAAAGATAAATGCCTTACCGGAAATCATTTCTATTTCTGGAACAATACCGTTACCGCTCCTGCCAATGTGCGGCTTCCCGGAGCGTATTATACAGTGAATATCGCACCCGACGGGGAGAAAGAGAATGAAAAAAAATATTCCTTTATTGATGGCAGACTTACCAACCGCCTGAAAGCCCCTGCCGCCGGAGATATGTTCAATCTGAAAAAGAATAAAGAGAAGATCCGTTCCGGCAAACTGCATAAAGGATTGTTTGCGGATACATGGTCAAAGAAAGATCCTTTGAAGATCGTTTTCCATTTCGGTAAAGAAGTGAAAATCAATAAGGTGGTACTTTTCTATAACGGGGAACTGCCCGGTATGAAAGGAGTCATCAATGGAAAAGAATATTCTGTCAGGGGCGGAACGACCGGAACTTTTGAGGTAAGGAAAGTTGTTCTGGATGTTCCGGAAACAATAGCAGAATCTTTTACTGTTGAGATTCCTGAAAGAACACAGAAAGCTCTTACGGTAAGTGAAGTGGAAATCTGGGGAAAATAAATATATTTTTCCCGTTTCTTCTTGTAATTTTCCTGTGGAAAAGATATAGTATATACATCTTTTTCACAGGATTTTTTTATGGAAGAAACATTTATTTATATTGCAGATTTGGCCGGAACCATTATTTTTGCCGTTACCGGAGCCATCAAAGGTATTTCCAGAAAACTGGATCTTCTGGGAGTAGTCGTATTATCCTGTACCGTTGGCGTAGGCGGAGGGATTTTCCGGGATTGTGTGACCGGGGCTTTGCCTGCGGCGGCATTGCGTAATGAGATTTATCTTCTTTTATGTATTCTTACAGCTTTATCTGTATTTTGTTTTGCGGGAAAAGTCTCTTCTTCCCGGGCGGCACCCCTGATCATCTATCTTGATGCCGTTGGACTGGGGGTGTTTACTGCCATCGGATGCGCCAAGGCACTTGCTTTGGGACTTCCGCCGGTAACAGTGGTGCTTGCCGGGGTCATTACTGCTTGCGGAGGCGGGGTGGTGCGGGATATTTTTGTCAGTTCCATTCCGGCAGTCTTAAAAAGTGATTTTTATGCCACTGCCTCCCTTTTCGGCGGTATTCTTTATCTTATCCTTGTCCGCTTTTCTTTCAGTGTCTTTACCATATTTTTATGTGTGTCACTTTTTGTAACAGCGTTACGGCTTCTTGCCTACCGGTATAAAGTACAACTGCCGAAATCGGAAACAAAAAT
Source organism: Lentisphaeria bacterium (assembly GCA_017629515.1). Lineage (GTDB taxonomy): Bacteria > Verrucomicrobiota > Lentisphaeria > Victivallales > UBA1829 > RGIG5327. The sequence continues at coordinate 57,597 of JAGBXB010000020.1, forward strand.
TCCTTCAAAATAAATATCAGAGAACATCCTTGAAGCATTTATGCAACTGGATATTCAGGCGGCCGGGGAAGTTATCTTCCAGCATCCAGGAGATCAGTTCTGCGCCATCCATACTGCCGGAAACAGGACTTGCCAGAATGTTCTCTGTTTTCCGGAAAAGAGAAAAATCCTTTACTTTCCGGAGCATGAAATCATAATCTGTCCGGTTGGAGATCACAAATTTTACCTGATCGCATTTGCGTAAATACCGGTAATTATCCAGATTCATTTTGCTGCTTTCCCCGCTGGACGGGGTCTTCCAATCAAAGATCCGGATCACTTCCGGCGGGAGACTGGAAGCGTCGATGGAACCATTGGTTTCAATAAGAACTGTCATTCCTCCTGCGGCGATGAGTCTTTCGCATAATACGCACACATTTTCCAACTGCATCAAAGGTTCGCCGCCGGTGATCTCCACAAGATTGCATCCGGAGGAAACAGCTCTCTGGGTCAGTTCTTCCGGCGTAAGTATTTCTGTATGGGAGTCAAAGGAAAGTGCCTTTTGCGTATCGCAGTAGGAACAGCGTAAATTACATCCGGCAAGACGGATAAAGTAGCATAATCTTCCTGCATAAGTGGATTCTCCCTGAATGCTTTTGAAACATTCAAAGACTTTCAGTTTTCTATTGTCTTGCGGTGTCATAAGTGCCTCTTTCTTTTGAGGGGATTTCAAAAGTCGCCAAAAGGCTGAAACGATAGCAACTTTGATCTGCAAAAAAAAGCATTTGGAAGTGTTGCCACTGTGGGCGCACCACGCAAATTACCTGTTGCGTATCTTTGTTTCGGATGATTTTTTTAATTCCCTCTTTTTCTATAAATATACAGGGAAAAGAGGTTTTTTGCAAGAAAAAACATGAAAAAATTTTTTCTCCTGTGTTTTGCCGGCAATATTTTTCTCTTTTCAGAGAGTATTTATTGACTTTTTATTACTGACGGGTTATATTTACAGTGGATGATTATATTTAAAACAAGGATACAGAAAATGCTTGAAAAGATCAGAAACAAAACTGTAAAGGTGGCTGTCATCGGGCTGGGATATGTAGGGCTGCCCCTTGCTGTGGAATTCGGAAAAAAATATGATACCATTGGTTTCGATGTAAAAGAAGACCGGCTGGATCTTTTGAAAAAAGGTATCGACCTTACAAGGGAAACCTCCTCCGAAGATCTGAAAAATGCTTCTCTTCTCCGCTATACTTCTTCTCCGGAACTTTTGAAAGACCGGGATATTATTATCGTTGCCGTCCCAACTCCTGTGGATCGGTACAACCGTCCGGATCTCACCCCTCTTTACCGGGCAAGTGAAACTGTGGGGAAGATTTTGCAGAAAGGAATGATCGTCGTTTACGAAAGTACTGTATATCCCGGCTGTACGGAAGAAGATTGCGTGCCGGTACTGGAAAAATTTTCTCTTCTGAAATATAATCAGGACTTTTTCTGCGGTTACTCTCCGGAAAGAATCAATCCCGGAGATAAGAAACATACTCTCCGGCAGACGGTGAAAATCACTTCCGGTTCCACCCCTGAAACTGCCGGGATCGTGGATGCTCTTTATGACTCCATATTGCTCAATGGTACTCACAAAGCAAGCAGTATAAAGGTAGCGGAAGCCGCCAAAGTTATTGAAAACAGTCAGCGGGATCTGAATATAGCCTTTGTCAATGAACTTGCAAAAATCTTCCACCTTATGGGGATAGATACCAATGAGGTATTGGAAGCCGCCTCCACCAAGTGGAATTTTCTGCGTTTTTCACCGGGACTTGTGGGGGGGCATTGTATCGGGGTGGATCCCTATTATCTTACCCATAAAGCCCAGTCTCTGGGATATTTGCCGGAAGTTATCCTTGCCGGACGCCGGATCAATGACAGTATGGGCAAATATGCAGCGGAGGAAGTTATCAAATTGATGATCCGCAAGGGGCACAAGATCCTGAATGCGAAAATTTTACTTTTGGGGATCACTTTCAAGGAAAATTGTCCTGATATCCGTAACAGCAAGGCTGTGGATGTGGTGAAATATCTCCGGGAATTCGGCTGTGATGTATGTGTTTTCGACCCCATGGCTGATCCGGAAGAGGTGGAAAAAGAGTATGGAATTATTTCCACAAAGGATATGGAGAAGATCGGAGAAAATTCTTATGATGCCATCGTTCTTGCCGTCTCCCACAAAGAATTTCTTTCTCTCCCTGTACGGAAATGGGGAAAGAAGGATTGCGTCGTCTTTGATATAAAAGGGATTCTTCCCAAAGAGGTGACAGATGGCAGATTGTAAGTTTGCTTCTTTCAGAAATTCTTTTGCCGGAAAACACATTCTTGTTACCGGCGGGGCTGGTTTCATTGGTTCCCATCTTGCTGCCAATCTCCTTTCTCTGGATGCGTTTGTTACCGTTCTGGATAACTTTTCCACAGGAAAAAGAGAGAATATTGCCCCTTTTATGGAAAATAAAAATTTCCGGCTTATCGAGGGGGATATCCGCAATATGGAAGATTGCAAAAAGGCTCTGGCAAATGTGGATATGGTCCTGCATGAGGCGGCGCTGGGTTCTGTCCCCCGTTCCATCAAAGACCCGGTGACAAGTACCCATGTGAATATCCTTGGCTTTGTGAATATGCTTTCCAGTTGTGTGGAAGCGGGTATAAAAAGGATCGTTTATGCTGCAAGTTCCTCTACTTACGGAGACAGTAAAACTCTGCCGAAAGTGGAGGAAAATATCGGTAAACCCCTTTCACCCTACGCCATTACCAAATATGTCAATGAATTGTATGCGGAAAATTTCCATACTCTCTATGGAATAGATACTGTGGGACTGCGATATTTCAATGTATTCGGCCCCCGTCAGGATCCCTATGGGGCTTATGCCGCTGTGATCCCGAAATTTGCAAACAGCCTTATTGATCATCAAAGCCCTGTGATCAACGGGGATGGCTCTTTCAGCAGGGATTTTACATTTGTGGATAATGTGGTGCTGGCAAATTTTCTTGCTCTTACTGCAGAAAACAAAAATGCCCTCAACACGGTTTACAATGTTGCTTGCGGTAAACAGACTTCCTTAAATGAGCTTTTCCATTTTCTTCAAGATACTCTCGGCAGTTTTGATCCTGCCATCAAAGAGATCCGGCCTCTTTACGGACCGGAACGCAAAGGAGATGTGCCCCACTCTCTGGCAAGTATTGAAAAAGCCCGGTCTCTTTTAGGATATGAGGTGCTTTGCGATGTGAAAAACGGCTTATTGCAAAGTGGAAAATGGTACTGGGAAACAAAGAAAAATTCCTGATAAACAAGGGATAACAAACCTATCCCTTATTTATGAAATTCTGCACCGGAAAGGGTAAGACGGGGAATGTTGCCGAATAATTTCAGGCAAAGATTTTTCGCCCGGAAAGAAAGAGGGTCAAGCAGAAAAGCCTTTTTCGCACATTGGGCTGCCTGTTGTTTTTTCCCCTCCCGGAAAAATCTTTCCCCCTGGAAGGATAGACGCATACTTTCAATGCGGTTTTCCGGTTTTATTACCTTGAATACCGTATAGATGCCGGAAATTTCCCCGGGGAAAGGATATCCTTTTTTCTGCGGCGGATCTATTTTACAGAAATAGCGTAACAGATCCGGTCTGTACCGCATGAGGACAACGGGGGAATCCGCTTTGAGATTTTTTGCATTGGCAATATATCTTTCGGAATAGATATGGGGTTTTCCCAGATAGCCGGCATTATGGATAAAATAATCGGCATTGAGTTTATTGCAGAACTTTGCCAGATCTTTTTCTTTTCCGTGGTACAGTAAATTCAAATATTCTTCAGTGGGTTTCCTGATCCTTTCCAAACCGAACTGGGGCTGCATGGCAATAGCGCATTTTGCATAGCAAAGGAGCATGGGGCCTACTGTAAAGTCGGTTATGACGCATTTTCCTGCAGTATTTTCTTTCCGGAACCATTGGATCAATGCTGCTGTCTGACGCAAATGCACATCGCTGGAATAAACTCTGTTGCCCAGTAAAGAGACAAGTGTTTCAAGTATCAGAATGAAAACAGCAAGAAAAGCAGGCAGTTTTTTCAGTATGCCATAAAAGAAAAGACGCATTTTTTTCCGATCATTTTCTTTGCGGAGTATATTATATTTTATACGCAGAAGAATGGCGGAATCGTGTAAAAGCATGGTAAGGGATACTGCAAGAAAGATGATAACAAATTCATGGTATCTTACAATATAGATGAATGCGGCAAAAAAGAGAATGGTAAAGAAGTGAAAGAAAAACATTTTGGGCATTTGCCGCCTTAAACGCCTTGCCCCTCTGCTGAAAAGAGGTAAAAACAACAGAAGAAAAAAGTAAAGACCGGCGGCAAAGGGGATGGCAAGAAGTTCGGAAAATACTTTCATGCCACCCTGAAAAGAAGTCCCTCCGGTAAAAACAGCAAGGGCGGGGAACATGGTACGCAGGATCTTCCAGTTTGCCGAATGCATAGCGGGCGTCCAGAGCATCCTTGCATCATAAGAGAGGAGGGACGGATCGGAAGGCTTGACATTATTGAACTGTAATTTTGCTTTGGTAAGTTCTGAAAAATGGGAGTAGGCAGATAAATATTCAGGATTTTTGATGGCAATATGCCAGAAGAAATAAAGGATACTGAATACGGCAAGAATGAAACAAACTCTCTTTGCCGTGGAAAAACGGTATTTCATTATTATACAGCCGGTAAGGATGAATGCAGGCAGAAAAACCGTAACAAGGGGGGACATGATCATTAAATAGGTCTGATTGAACGGGACAAAAAGCGCATTGAAAATGGCGGCAAAGGCAATGGAGAGCCATGATTTGAAACGTTCTTTTTTCATTTCTCCTGTTATAAGCAGACGGAGAATCTCAAAAAGCGTAAAAGAACTGAATAATCCCAATGAAAGATCCCAGAAGGCAAAAGCACAGAAACTTGTGAAAAAAAGAAGCAGATATTTCCAGCTTTTTTCTTTTTTATAAATGGAGAAAAGCAACAGAAGTGTTCCTGTAATAAAAGGCATGGCAAAATTGCCCCTTATGATATCCTGCCCCGTACTTCTGGCAATGGCGGAAATGGCGACTGCATGAAATATTCCGCCGAAAAGTGCCTGCTTTTTACTGCATCCCAGAACAAGAAGCAATAGAAAAATAAATCCGGAAGAAAGACTCATCCACAGCCGCAACTGGATCGGAACAAAATTTGCCAGATCGGGGTTATCCTGATACAGCAACTCTTCTTCCGAAGCCGTTTTTGTTCCCAACAGGGCTTTTTTGATCCGCCAGGACCAGCCCAGAAACCATTCCAGCCCCATGATCATCTGCCGGTAGGGGGCGATATCTTCCAGACCGTGCAGTTCGGAAGCTCGGGAAGAAATGCTTTTGCCTGCGGCGATTTCCTGTGTATAATAAAACATCATGGCACATTCGATCGTATAAGGCATGAAATTTTTATGATAGGCAGGGAAAAATTTTCTTGTAAAAGAGAGGGCAGGTGATGGCGTATCTGATGATACTTTCACGAGTTTTGCCATACTTTCCGCTTCCCGGTTATAGTTATGCGTCCGCATGGCAAAAGCGGTGAATACACATAAAAGAAAAAGCAGAAATGTAAAAAGAAATGCTTTCTTTCCAGAGGTTTTCCGAATCAGATCTTCCTGTATCATTTTATATGTTTCCTTCTCCCCTGTGAAGAGGGGATCTTCATATTTTCCCTGTATTTCATTACCGTTCTTCTTGCAACAGTATATCCTTTTTCTTTCAACATTCCGGAAAGGCGTTCATCGGAAAGGGGTTTGGCGGGATCTTCATCTTCGATCATTTCCCGGATCATTTCCATGACCGCCTTATTGGAGGCTTCCTCCCCGTTCTCATTGACAAAACCGGTATTGAAAAAGTATTTGAACTCAAACAACCCCTGGGGGGTAAGCATATATTTTTCGTTGCATGTCCTGCTTATAGTGGAATCATCCACACCAAGTTTATCGGCGGCAAGGTGCATAGTGAGAGGTTTGAGAGTGCTTCCCCCCTTTTTCATAAATTCATATTGCTCGGAAACGATCAGATTGGCAATGCGTAAAATGGTGGAGGCACGATGCTGCAATTCAAAGATGGCAAGTTTCCCCTCGGCGGTTTTTTCCCTGAAATAATTTTTTTCCTCTGCCGTCAGACCGGGGGAAGTGATCAGGGAGTCGTAGTTATGGGAAAAATATAATTTCGGTGTATGACGGGAGTTGAGAGAAACAGAAAATTCCCCCTCTTCCGTTTCCTGTACGATCACATCCGGAACAATGTGATTATTTTTTATCCCGCTATACCGGACGCCGGGGGCGGGATCAAGTTTTTTCAGTTTTTCCAGTTTTTCTGAAAGTTTTTCCATGCTGATTTTTAATTTTTCTGCAATGAAGGGCAGACGGTTTCTGCCTATATCTTCCAGATGTTCTCTGATGATCTTTTCCAGGAGTCTGTCTCTGTTTTTCTGTCTTTTGAGCTGCAGAAGCAGACAGTCGGAAAGGGAGGTGGCCGCAACTCCCGGCGGATCAAAACTCTGCACAAGGGCAAGGGCTTCTTCCGCTTCATCCAGCGTTATATCCATTGTTTGCGCCACATCGGTAAGGGGATCGGTAAAGTAGCCGTTTTCTTCAAGAGAACCAATGATACATTCTGCGCCTTTTTTCACGCTTTCAGTTTCATCTGCAAAGGAAAGTTCTTCCATAAGAAGGTCTTTGAGATTCTGTTCCCTTGTAAGATTATTGAAAAAATATTCTTTGGGGTCATTGTCCGGAGAAGAGGGGAAAGTATCTTTTTCTTCATGGGAAGCAAGAGAACAGAAGGAGGTATCCTCCCAGCTTTCCGGATTTTCCGCAAGGTCTTCCAGATAATCCTCCCAGTCTTTTTCCTGTATGTTTTCCACGGAAGAATGGATTTGGGAATAAGGATCATCCTCCCCGCAGGGGGAAGGCTCTTCCCCGGAAAGAGTGTCCATATCCTCATTTTCTTCTTTTTTTTCTTCCGCATCCATGAGTTCCATATCATTGGAAGCCAGTTCCAGAAGAGGATTGGTATGAACGAGATCCTGTAATATATCTTTCAACTGTGCTGTGGAACTTTCCAGTATCCGGACAGAATGCAGCTGATGAGCAGAAAGTTTGAGTTTCTGCTCCATACCTAAATTCCGGGAAAGTTCCCCGATATGGTGTTGTAAAAGAGTATCTCGCATTTTTTTGCCGGAAAAATCGAAAAGTTTTTATAATTTGTGTTGCAAAAAAGAAAACCTGCGTTATAATATACCGGACAAGAAAAAAAAAGCAAATGCAGATATTATAAATTTAAAAGCATTTTCTGTGCCAAAAAGTTGTTTGACGCGGAAAGCAGGAGAAAAATCCTGTCAGGAATATGAGAAAGAGTTGTTTATGAGTTTATTCGGTATGACGGTTCTGGGAAGCGGCAGCTCCGGCAATGCAAGTATCATACATGCTCCGGAGGGGAAGATCCTGCTGGATGCCGGTTTCAGTGCAAAGGAACTGGAAAGAAGAATGGAAAAGCGTTCCATCGACCCCGCAGAGGTAAAGGCGGTGCTTATTTCCCATGAACATGGCGATCATACCAAAGGATGCCGGGTCTTTGCAGATAAATACGGTATCAGGGTATATATGACTTCCCCTGTCAGCCGCATCGCGGAAAAAAACAGTTTCCTTCCGGAAAATACAGTTCTTTTTGCTCCCGGGGATTCCTTCCCGGTGTGCGGATTGGATGTGGAAGCCTTTACTCTCCCCCATGATGCCATGGATACGGTGGGATTTGTCTTCCGGTACGGGGAATGGAAAATGGGAGTCGCCACCGATCTGGGGCATGTGAATACTTTGATAAGGGAACGGTTGAAAGGCTGCACTGTTCTCATGCTGGAATCCAACCATGATCCGGATATATTACGGAATTCATCACGGGCTTTATCTTTGAAACGGCGTATCCTTTCCCGGCACGGCCATCTCTGCAATGCCGATGCCTGCGCTGCTCTTGAAGAGATGATCACGGAAGAAACCCGCCATGTTATCCTGGCCCACATAAGTTCTGAATGTAATAATTGCGAAATTGTTGAAAATCTTGCACTTCAAGTACTGGCGAAAATGAAAAGAGAAGATATATTATTAAGAGTGGCTTTGCAGGAAACACCTTTGGAGTCCTTTTTTCTTGCCTGATGATACAGAGAAAAAGTGAAAAGAAAATGGATATTATGGAAAATAATGGTCAGTTGCAGTTAGAGGAAAATACCGGTACAGAAGAACTGGAACAGAGTTTGCCCGGATTTGATAAAACACAATACGGGAAAAAAATTCCCGTGGAGATCGGGGAAGATGACCAGGCTGGCGGAGAGGGCGCGAATGAAACAGACAATACTCCCGCCTTGAAGATCTTCTGCTACAACTGCAACAGGAAACTGGATGTTTCCAGTTTTCCGGCGTTTTCCGTTGTGGAATGTCCATTCTGCCAGACATCCCTTATCGTCCCCCGCTGGTTTGACTCCTATCTGCTGGAAGAGATCGTGGGCGAGGGGGGGATGGCTACGGTGTACCGGGCACTGGATCTTGCTCTTGACCGGGAAGTAGCCATAAAAATCATGGCAGTAAGTGAGGAAACCGATGCCGATTTCCATACGCTTTTTCTGGAAGAAGCCCGTACGGCCGCAACCATTAATCATCAGGCGGTGGTGGCTGTTTATACCTGTGCTGTGGCAGAGGGGAAACCCTATATCGTAATGGAATTCATGGGGGGCGGCTCTCTGGAAAAGATCCTTGAAGAAAAGAAAGAACCTCTGGATATCCTTCAGGTATGTCAATGGATGCAGGATATTGCCGACGGACTTGACCGGGCGGCAAAATACGGGATAATCCATCACGACATCAAGCCTGCCAATATTATGATGAATATGGATGGCCAGGTGAAGATCGGGGATTTCGGGATCGCCCAGAGGCGTGTGGATCAGGCGGGAACTGCTGCCGGTGCGGAAAATTCCTGGGGCAGTCCTTTCTATGTCAGTCCCGAAAAAGCCAGAGACGGGGTGGAGTCCTTCCCCGGAGATATATACAGTCTGGGAGCAGCTTTTTACCATCTTCTTACAGGGGAACCGCCGTTTCACGGGTACGGGGATATTGAGGAACTTGTTTATGTGCGTATCGAAAAAGATCCGCCTCCGCCCTCTTCTCTGCGTAAGGAGATCCCGCCGGAAGTGGATAAGCTTGTTCTGGATATGATGCAGAGAGAGCCGGAAAAACGCCCTTCCTACCCTCAAATCATTGCTCAATTATCTTCCATTATCAAAAAATACCGTTCCGGAATAAATATGCCGGAAGCAATTCCAGCGGCAAAGGCAATGGCTTTGCCGCCTGTTGCCAATGAAACCGGATTTTTCCCTGCCATAAAGGACATGCCTGCGGAGGAAGGGGCTGCGAAAATTGCCGGTACTGCAACGGCGGAGGATAAAAAACTCAAATCGCCGGGGAATACCGCTTTACTTATTGCCGGATGTGTCGCAGGAGCAATGATCGTCTTTATCGTTCTTTTCATTGTGTTCCGGGCGGTATTTTCCTCCATGAAAGGCTGATGTTTTTTATGGCGGAAACTTTTTCAAAAATCCATGTGAAAAAAGTATTTTTTCCCCTGTGTCTTGTTTTGTTTCTTGTTGGAGGAGGATTTTTTCTTTTTTCCAAAAGTTTTTCCCATAAGAGAAATGACCGGGAAAATAAACAGAAAGTTTTGCGTGTTTCCATTGGAAAAAGGATCACTTCCCTTGATCCGGCTCTGGCAAGCGACAGTTACAGCCAGAAACTTGTTTCTGCCATTTTTGATACCCCTTTGCAATATGTCTATACAAAGAAATTTCCGGTACAACTGGAATGTGCCATGCTGGAAAAAATGCCGGAATTTTCTCCTGACGGAAAGAAACTTGTTCTCACTTTGCGTAAAGATCTTTTTTTCCATGAAAAACCATGTTTCCCGGATAAAAAATCCCGGAAAGTAACTGCGGCGGATCTGCGATTTTCCATTCTGCGCCTTGCCGATCCCCGCCTGATGTCCGGGGGATATTTTCTGGTGAGGGGGAAGATCGCGGAACTGGATCGATTCAGAAAAGAAGCACAGAAAAGTCCGGCGGGAGATTTTACCGCCTATAAGAAAAATTATTCCGGTTTGCAGGTTCTTGATGAATATACTTTGCAGATCACTCTGACAAAATCCGATCCCCGGTTTATTTATGCCCTTGCCATGCCCTTTTTTTCTGTGGTGTCAGTAAAAAGTGCTGAATATTACAGGGGAAATTTTGCCGACAATCCTGTGGGCAGCGGAGCGTTCAGAATGAAGGAATGGGTGAAAGACCACAGAATGATCCTGGAAAAATATCCGGATTACCGGAAAGAATATCATTCCGGCAGGGAGAAGGGAAAAAATCTGCCTTATCTGGATAAAGTGGAATGTTATTTTATCCGGCAGGATCTTGCCGCCTGGCTGATGTTTTTACAGGGAAAACTGGATTACTGCAACCTTGACGGGGAAAAGTTTGATGCTGTGGCAGATGCTTCCGGTAATCTTATCCCCGCTTTGCGCAAAAGGGGCATACATCTTTTGTCCGCACCGTTTTTTGAGGTTACTTACATTGGTTTCCACTTTGGCGATCCCCGGTTGGCAAACAATAAAAAATTGCGGCAGGCTATGACGCTTGCTTTTGATAAAGATTTCCGTAAAGAAAGTTCCAATGGAAGACTTATGAAGATCTATTCCCCCATCCCCTCCGGAGTTGCCGGGGCATTGGAAAAAGAGAAAGGCTCATTCGGGGAAAAAGATCTCGTTCAAGCAAAAAAACTCCTTGCGGAAGCCGGCTATCCCGGCGGGATCGATCCGGCAACAGGGAAAAATCTTGTGTTTACTTTCGATCAGGCAGGCGGTGAAACATTTTTCCGGCAGACCGCGGAAATGCTTGCTTCGGATATGAAAAAAATCGGCGTAGATATTGTTCCCGTATTCAATAACCGTGCCCGTTTTTTCCAGAGATTGCGTCAGAATCAGGTGCAGTTGTTCCGCCTTTCCTGGGTGGGGGATTACCCCGATGCGGAAAACTTCTTCCAGCTTTTTTACAGTCCCAATGCCGGAAACTGCAACAGAGCGGCATACAGTAATAAACTTTTTGATGCCATGTATGAAGAGATCCTGGAAATGAAAGACTCGCCGGAGAGAACTGCAAAGTATGAGAAAATGACCCGTTTCCTTATGGATGAGTGTCCCTGGATCTTTGAAAGCCGCCCCACTTCTTTTATATTGGTGCATCCCTGGGTGGAAAATCTTTTCCACCATGATTTCATCTTTTCCAACTGGAAATATCTGGATATGGATCCGGAGAAACGGGAGGAAGGAAGAAAAAATTATAAACCCATCCCCATGGGCGAATTACGGAAGTAAAAAGTACGGATGTGTACGGATGTGTACGGATGTGTACGGAGGCGGGGACAATTTAAAATAACAAACCGGCAGAAATGATTTTCTGCCGGTTTATCCGTACCTATCCGTACTTATCCGTACTTATCCGTACTTATCCAGCCTTTAATACACTTCGTTCAAAGACCATTTGGAGGGCTGTTCCGCTTCTCTGCAAACCCATTTGCCGTTGGTGAAGTCGGGAATGGGAACAGGAAGTCCGCCCATGGCAATAGACTGTTCGGAAAGACAGGTGATACACATCCATGCCGCTACATCATATACATCGATGGGGGGAGTGGTGCGTTTCTGAACAGCATCGAAGAACGCACGCAATGCAAGGGAATCCATACCGCCGTGACCGCCTACTTCATGGTTTCTGTATGCCTGCCAGATGGGGTGGTCGAATCTTTCATAAAGATCCCCGATGGGAGTCCATTCGTGGGTGGTATAGGGGTTGCCGGCAACGTCCAGTTTGTCATAACGGGGGCTGATGCCTTCAATATAGATGCCTTTACTGTTTTCCAGCCAGATCCCCTGTGTCCCCTGAACACGGCAGTCACGGGAGTAGGGACGGGGGAGGGAGACACCGTGAGTCATGGTGATGACTTCCCCGTTGGCACATTTGATGTTGGTTACTACGATATCCGCTTCATTGAAGTGGACATTATTGATGCCCTTTTTGCGGGCGGCAAGGTCAAAACCGCAACTCTTTGTTGCTGTGGAGGTAAGAGTGAGGAAACGGTTGCCGCGGTTGATCTTCAGGATCTTGGCGATGGGCCCCAGACCGTGGGTGGGGTAAAGTTCTCCGTTACGGTGCATATTGTGCAGAGCCCGTTCCTGACGGCTGTCAGTACGGTAGCCCATTTCGCTCAAATCATGTTCGTAACCGCATTCGCAGTAGATGAGTTCCCCGAAAAGACCTTTGCGTACCATGTTCATAACCATGAGTTCATTTCTGCCGTAACAGCAGTTTTCCAGCATCATGCAGGAAACCCCGGTGGATTCGGCGGCATGGACAAGCTGCCACAATTCATCGCAGGAGGCTGCCCCCCCTACTTCAATGGCGGCATATTTGCCTTTTTTCATGGCGTCGCAGGCAATCTGGATATGGGAGTTCCAGGAGGTGGGGACGATGACCGCATCCACATTTTTATCATCCAGAAGATCCAGATGACGCAGATAGGCTTTGGGTCTTTTGATTTTGTATTTATCAAAAAGTCCTAAAAAGTGGTCGATCTTCTGCTGGGAAAAGTCACAGGCAGCCGTGACTACAACTTCCCCGGAAAGAGCAACAATGGATGCCAAAAGGGTTTCCGCCCGTCCGCCGAGCCCGATGATACCGATCTTTACTTGTTTCATTTTATTTCCTTATGGTTAAAAATTGTTTATATTATTTTTTTTCTGCAAAAGGGACAAAAGTGAGTTTGGGAAGTCTTGCCAGGGCATCCAGCGTGAGGGGACTGTATTGCCCTGCTTTGTAATAGTGATATGCCAGAGCCGCCACCATTGCCGCATTGTCTGTGCAGAATTTTTTGGGAGCAATGATACAGCGGACATTTTCCGGACATTTCTTTTCAAATTTTTCCCGTAAGACACTGTTGCAGGCAACCCCGCCGCAAAGAACAGCGGAACCTGCCCGGTAGAGTTTTACCGCATCAAAAAGTTTGGAGCAGAGAACATCGGTAAGAGCCTCCTGATAAGAGGCGAGAGTATCGGTAAGAAGTTCCCCTTCGATTTTTTCCGTATTTCCGTCGGGTGCATATTTTTTTGCATGATAAAGCAGAGCGGTTTTCAGACCGCTGAAACTGAAATTGAAACGGTTTGCCGGATCAAGACCTTTGCCGGATGTTCCGGTGAGGGAACGGGGGAAGTGGAATCTTTTTCCGTCGCCGCCTTTGGCAAGTCTTTCAATGACAGGCCCGCCGGGATAACCCAGATTCAGGAGTTTTGCGCCTTTATCCAATGCTTCACCTGCGGCATCGTCAATGGTAGTTCCGATAACTTCCGCATTGCCGTCGGAATGGATGATGACTATGGAAGTATGACCTCCGGAAACCACCAGAGCCGCCATGGGATAGAGGGCGGGATCGGAGAAATCCAGATCCTCCGCTTCGATGAATGCTCCATAAATATGGGCAAGAAAATGATTGATGCCGATAAGGGGTTTATTGTAGGCGGAAGCAAGGCCTTTGGCAAAGTTCAAGCCTACAAGAAGAGCCGGAACAAGTCCGGGTGCATGGGTCACGGCAACTGCATCCACTTCCTCTACAGTCATTCCTGCCGTTTTCAATGCTTCATTACACACTTTTTCAACAGCGGTAAGGTGTTCCCTTGCCGCAAGTTCCGGGACAACTCCCCCGTAAAGAGCATGTTTCGCCATCTGGGAGGAAACAATATTGGATATTACTTTTCTCCCGTCTTCAATAATTGCCACGGCAGTTTCGTCGCAGCTGCTTTCAATTCCCAGTATCCGAGCCATATTTCCGTTTCCTGAAAGTTTTGTTTCGTCGTTCAATGCAGAGAGTTTTTTACTTTTGCACATTTTTTCCGTAAAAAAAGCAACTCTCCTTTTAAAATTCACTTTAAAAGGGAAAAAAGCAAGCCTGAATGTTGAAAAATATGAAAAAAAGATGTATATTATTCTTTCAGGCAGATTTTGTTCGTGTATGCCAACATTCAAGACGGCTTCTCCGGAAGCCATCACAAGGGAGAAAAAATATGAAAATCAAATTGCAGAACGTATCGGAACCTAATTTGTTCCGTGATGTCTTTTCCTATGACCGTATTCCAGCGGTCAGATTCGGGTCTGAAGCCATTCCGATGCGCCGCCCGGAAAATATCTGGATAACTGATACCACATTCCGTGACGGACAGCAATCCCGTCCTCCCTATACAGTGGAACAGATCAAAACACTTTTTACTTTCATGCACCGGATCAACGGCAAACATCCCATCATCCGGCAGAGTGAGTTTTTCCTTTACAGCAAAACCGACCGGGATGCTGTGGAAGCATGTCTTGCTCTGGGGTATGAGTTCCCCCAGGTCACAAGCTGGATCAGAGCGAACAAGGCAGACTTTGAACTTGTGAAAAGTTTCCAGTTGAAAGAAACCGGTATCCTCACCTCCTGTTCCGACTATCATATTTTCCTGAAATTGAGAAAAAACCGCCGGCAGACTCTGGACGGATATAAAGAGATCGTTGCCGCAGCACTGGAAAACGGGATCGCCCCCCGCTGCCATCTGGAAGATATCACAAGAGCCGACCTTTTCGGCTTCGTGATCCCCATGATCAATGAGTTGAATGAACTTACTGCAGGAACGGATAAGAAGATCAAGTTCCGTTTGTGCGATACCATGGGATATGCTGTGCCGTTCCCCAATGCGGAACTGCCCAGAGGGGTCCCTGCTCTTATCAATGCCATCCTGGAAAATACCGATACCACAAGCGAATATCTGGAATGGCACGGTCACAATGACTTCCATAAGGTGGAGGTCAATGGTGTTGCCGCATGGCTGTACGGGTGTTCCGGTGTGAACGGTACTTTCCTCGGATTCGGTGAAAGAACCGGAAACAGTCCCATTGAAGGACTGGTCTTTGACTGGATGAGTCTGAATAATGTAAGCGAGGGCGTCGATACCACGGCAATAACAGATATGGCAGAATATTACCGGAAAGAACTTTCTGTGGAGATCCCCGGAAATTATCCTTTTGTGGGAGATGACTTCAATACTACCAGAGCCGGGATCCACGCAGACGGACTTACCAAAAATGAAGAGATCTACAATATCTTCGATACGGAAAAATTCCTGCGCCGTCCCTGCAAGGTGGCAGTATCCAATACTTCCGGACTTGCCGGGATCGCCTACTGGATCCATTCCCATATCCCCAATGGCGGACATCTGCGTAAAGACAATCCCGGTATCATCGCTATAAAGAACTGGATCGATGAGGAGTATAAAAAGGGCAGAACGACCACAATAAGTGATGAAGAACTTATGGATCTTGTCCGGCAGAACATCCCTGAACTTATCCGGTAAAAGCAGGTGAAAAATGATCGCCCATCTTGATGAACTCTACAACAGGGAAGAAAATATCCTTGCTCCCTTTGCGGTCCATAACCAGGATTCGGGAGGACGGCGTTTTGAAGAGAAAAATCATCCTTTCCGGACAGATTTCCAGAGGGACAGGGACAGAATTTTGCATTGCAGGGCTTTCCGCCGTCTGGAATACAAGACCCAGGTGTTTCTCAATGGGGCGGGAGATCATTACCGTACAAGGCTCACCCATACCATTGAAGTTGCCGCTGTGGCAAGAACGATCGCCAGAAGTCTCTGTCTCAATGAGGATCTTACGGAAACCATTGCTTTGGCCCATGACCTGGGGCATACTCCTTTCGGACATGCAGGGGAACGCGCTTTGCAGAAACTTATGGAAAATGAGGGCGGGTTCGATCACAATGAACAGGCGTTGCGCATTGTGGATCTTCTGGAAATCAAGTATCCCGCCTATGATGGATTGAACCTTACATGGGCGGTGAGAGCCGGTTTGATGAAACACCGTACACATGAGGATGGAAGCCGGACTTTCCTTGATGGAAAAATGCTCCCTCTTTATCCCTGTGCTGAATCCCAGGTGGCGGATGTGGCGGACGACCTTACGTACTACGGACATGATGTGGATGACGGATTGGATTCCGGACTTATCACATTGGAGATGCTGCAGGAGATCAAGTTGTGGAGAATGTGTGAAGAAAAGACATTTGCCATGGGCCTTACGGAAAAAAATGAGCGTTTTGCCGCCTGTACCGTAAGAAATCTCATTGATACCATGGTGGGGGATCTGATCCGCAATTCTGCGGCAACGCTGGAAAAATATCAGCCGCAAAGTGCTGCCGAAGTGGAAAATTCTTCTGTAAGGATGATCTCTTTCAGTCCGGAATTTCAACGTTTGACCGATGAACTGCGTACATTCCTTTACCATAATCTTTATTTTCATCCTGTCCTTGCGGAACTCAATGATCTTTCCTATAAGCAGATGGGAACCTGCTTCCGGGCATTTCTCCAACACCCGGAACTTATGGGGGAGGGGGCGCAATCCCGGATAGCCAAAGATGGTTTGAAGAGAGCGGCTGCCGACTTTATTGCCGGTATGACAGATAATTTTGCAACAAAAGAATATAACTGCGTCTCCTTCCTGTATCCGGAATACGGAAAAGAAAGCAAGGTGTGACAATGGGGGTGTTCCGGGAAAAAAATCCGCCTTTCATGCTTGCAATATTGTTTCTTGTGGCGGTATTCTGCTGTTGTTATCCTGTAACGGAACTTTGCAGGATGGAACTGGCAAAATCTGAAGGGCTTTATGCGGCACTTACTCTGGAAACAGGTTCCTTCCCTCCGGTATCCAGAGCTCACGGCGAGATCGTTGCCTATACATATCCCCTGTATCCTCTTCTGGTGAAATTGCTTTATTCCGCCGGGTTCAGTATGGAATTTTCCCTGCGGATACTTCCGGTATTTTTTCTTGCGATCCTTTCTCTTGTTGTCGGCTTTGCCTGTTACCGGGCGGCATATCTCAACAATTTTACAGCTCTGCTGCACGGAGAGTTTTCTCCGGAAGAGGTGCGGAAAAATTCCGGAAAAGAGTTGACCGAAGAGGAAAAAACTCTGCCTTTGACAGATTATGAGCGGAAAAAAGACTCCCGGCGGGCGGCTTTACAGGCCTCTGCAGTCGGCAGCTGCATTATTTTTGCCACCTTCCTTGCCGGGGGGAAAGCCGTCGAGGGCAATCCCGTCATCCTTACCTCTCTTCTGATTTACAGCGGCTGGATATTATGGTTTTTTCTTGGGGTGGGCAAAGATGCCTGGAACAGAGCGTGGCTTCTTGCTTTTTTTGCCGCTTCTGCTGCTTTTTATAACGGCGGGTGGTACGCTCTGGGATTTTTCTTCCTTCCCATGTTTTTCCTGAAACGACCTTTGCGGTTCGGTTCAAAATTGCGTTATCCGGGATTTTTTGCAGGGATCGTTTTATTGCTTCTCACCATCCTTTTCTGGGAGATCCCCCGTTGGGAGGGTGGGTCGTTGATGACTCTTGCGGAACATAATTCCTTACATTCTTTCGGAAAATATTTGAGAAACATCTGTTTTATTCCTCTGGATCTGTGTTTGCGTTTTCTTCCCTGGACATTTTTCCTTTATGCGCCGTTTTGTCCGGCGTTGAGTTCCATTGACCGTAACCGGCTTTTTATGAAATATCTGCGCAGACTTCTCATTTTTGCGATCCTTTTTTTCTGGCTCAATCCTGTTACGGAAAGCAGGGATTTCCTGTTGATCGCGCCTGTTCTGGCAACGCTTACGGCACTGGATTACTGGATCGTTGTACGGCGGTACGGGGAGAAATTATGTAAAGTCCTTGCCTGGATCATTCCTGTATTTGTTCTTGGCGGGATCATTGCAATTCTACTGTATGTGATTCCTTTTGATGTGTTGAAAAACCTGTTCAGAACAGGGGAGAGTTTTTCATTCCTTCTGAAAAACCCCATTGGCAGTATTCCATTTTTCCTTGCTATTATTTCTCTTCTTTCCGCACTTCTTGCGTGGAGGTACGGGGTATGGAAGAAAGGCAGGTGTATATGGCTTGCTGTATTATTGCTTTTCTGCAGTCTGATATGTATTTTCCGGGCGTTTATCGTTCCTTACCGGAATGGGGAACAGGGGAAGAAGATCCTTGCCTTGAAATTGCGTAATGCGTTGGGTGAGGCATATTCACCTGAAATGACCATCTATATGGATGGCAGGATCGGCGGATTGTATGAAGAAGGGTTTTATCTGGGGACAAAGATCCGGAAAATACGGGAGTTGCGGCAGATTTCGGAAATAACGGAAAAGTCCGTTTTCGTGCTTTCTGTAAGGAATATCCCTCCGGGAGACACCCGGAGAAACTGGACGAAACTTGTCCAGATCAACTATAAAAATCAGAATTTATATATCTGGAAAGGTACTTTGCATGTGAGAAAATACTCACAGGAAGAAGAAGCCATCCGCAATATGCAGTTTTAAGAAAAAACAAAAGAAGAGAAGAATTATGGATAACGGAAGAAAAAGTATGGAAAAAACAGTGAAGAAACCGGAACTGGCCTTTGCGTCGGAAGCTGATCTTTTGCAGTTTGTAAAAAGCGTATCTGAACCTGCCTACCGGGCAAAACAGATCATGGAATGGATCGGGAAAAAACGTATTTCCGATCCGGATAAAATGACCAATCTTTCCGCTGCATTGCGGGAAAAACTCAAAGAATATTTTTCGTGCAGCGGCGTAAAGATCCTGGAAAAAAGAGAAGCCGGAGACGGCTCCTGTAAACTGCTTCTGGGGCTGGAAGACGGCGAAAGTATCGAATGTGCCATCATCGTTGCCAAAGACGGCCGTAATACCTTTTGTTTGAGTACCCAGGTGGGGTGTCCTGTCCGGTGTTCTTTCTGTGCCAGCGGCGAACATGGACTTGTACGCAATCTTACAGCAGGGGAAATCATTGAACAGTATCTTCTGTCCAGTTCCATTATCGGCAAAGCTCCGGACAATGTGGTCATTATGGGAATAGGCGAACCGCTCCTCAATTATGACAACCTTGTAGGAGCGTTGGAAAAAATCTGTGATCCCGACGGCATCGGGCTTGCTGCAAGGAGAGTAACCATTTCCACAAGCGGCTGGACTCCCGGAATACGCAGTCTGGCAAGAAAAGGCAGGCAGTGGAATCTTGCAGTTTCCCTCCATGCGCCGGATGATAAAACAAGAGCTTTGCTCATCCCCGGGAAATTCCGCAGGGATATCAAAGATATTCTGGATGCCTGTAAAATGCACCGGGAAGCGACAGGCAGATTGCTTACCTTTGAATATGTGCTTCTTAAAGATGTGAATGATTCCAAAGAGTTGGCTTCTGCGCTTGTGAAAGTGGCAAGACAGGCGGATGCAAAAGTAAATCTCATCCCTTACAACGAAGCCAATGGCGGTTTCACCCGTCCGGACAGGGAGACTGTGAAAAAATTTGCTTCTGTTCTTGAACGGGCAGGAGTACCTGTTACTGTCCGTGTGGAAAAAGGTTTTGAATCGGATGCCGCATGCGGGCAGTTGCGTTCCTCTGCGGAAAAAAGGAGAAACAAATGATAAATGGAAAAACCGTATGGTTTTGTGTTGCTTTTGCTGCTTTCTTTCTTTGTGCCTGTGCCAATAAAAATGTTTCTTTCGTTTGTCCTCCGCAGGCGGATATCCTGGAAGGAAAGATCCTTGCCGGAGATGTGGAGGGAGTAAAAAAGATCCTGACACCTTCTCTTGCTTCTTCCTGCACAAAAAAGAAAGTTCCCCTGATCGTTCTTGCTTCCGCATACGGTAAAAAAGAGATCGTGACTCTTCTTTTGGATAAGGGGGCATTCATCCATGCCGCAGATGAAAAAAACAATACGGCATTGCATGTTGCCGCAGGAAAAGACTATGTGGAAATTGTGGAAATACTGTTGAAACGGGGGGCGGATATCAATGCTGCCGGATATTACGGGAGAACTCCCATAATGGAGGCAGGGCGTTGCGGAAGCCGGAAAGTTTTCGATCTTCTTCTGGAAAAAGGTGCGGATATCCATAAGAAAGATGAATTGAAAAGAACTCTTCTCATGTATGTTTGCATGGGGGCGGAAGACCAAAATCTCATGGTGAAAAAACTTCTGGAAAAAGGAGCGGAAAAAGTTGCGGCGGATCATCAGGGCAGACTGCCTGTTGTATTTGCCGGGGAAAGAAAGCATACGAAAAGTGCTTTATTGCTTCTGGATGGATATAAGGATTTTTCCGAAGAGGGAAATTTTGCCATCGGACTTGTTGCCATGAGAGGTGCGATCAGGGGAAAGGATAAAGAACTTGCCGGATATATTCTGGATAAAAAACTCCCTCTGAACTGGAATGAGCGTACAATCCGAACTCTTCTGCGCCGGATCAATGCTTCCGGAATATACCGTTTGATGGCGCGTAATGAACTTATGGACATCAAACGCGCTCCCCTTCTTTATGCGGCAAAGGAAAACAATCTGGAAATGGTAAAATTTCTTCTTGCCAACGGAGCGGATATCATGCAGAAAGATGAAAAAGGGTATGATGCACTTTCTCTTGCCACGGAAAGAAATATCGTTTCCTTTCTGAAAAAAGAGAAAGGGAAGAAAGTAAAACAAGAGAAAAACGGAAGAAAAAAAGACGCGTTTTTCAAAGGGAAAATACTGGGAAATTGAGATAGGAAAAGGGGTGAAAAGATGAGTAAAAAAGTTTTGATACTTCTTGCGGATGGATTTGAAGAAGTGGAGGCTGTGGGTACTGGTGATGTACTTAAACGCCTCGGGTGTGAAGTAGTTATGGCAGGGGTGGAAAGTGAGAAAGTAAGAAGTTCTGCTTCCCTTTATATTTGTGCGGATGCTCTTCTGGATACTCTTTCCGGCAATTTGGATTCCTTTGATGCAATTATCCTGCCCGGGGGATTGCCCGGAGCGACCAATTTACGGGACAATGGGAAAGTAAAGGATATTGTGCAGGATTTTGCCGCAAAAGGGAAAGTTGTTGCGGCGATCTGTGCTGCGCCTGCCGCGTTGTCAGCTTTCGGAATATTGGAAAATAAACGCGTTACCGGCTATCCCGGTTGTGAAAAACTTTCCCCTGTCTCCGGATTATCCTTTACCGGAAACCGTACAGAAAGAGACGGTAATATCGTTACCGGAAAAGGTCCCGGAGTCTCTCTGGAATTCGGAGCGGAGATCGGCAGGGCGTTGAATATCGAAGAGGAAAAGATCTCTTCTGTACTGGATGCAATGTTTGTTATGAGAGGTTGAATATGAGCAATTCCCATTTTACACTGGAATATAAAAGTGCTGAATGTATGGCGAGACTGGGGACACTGGAAACTCCCCACGGAAAGATCCATACCCCTGTATTCATGCCGGTCGGGACAAGAGGGACAGTAAAAGCCATGTCTCCTGCGGAACTGGAAGAACTTTCTGCACAGATCATTTTAGGAAATACTTACCATCTTATGCTCCGGCCCGGTTCGGAACTTGTGGCAAAAGCCGGCGGATTGCATAAATTTATGGGGTGGGATCACCCGATCCTTACGGACAGCGGGGGATTTCAGGTATTCAGCCTTGCCGGATTGCGGAAAATGATGCCTGACGGGGTAAAATTTTCCTCCCATATCGACGGAACAAAATTTTTTCTGGGCCCTGTGGAATCTGCAAAAGTCCAGAAAGATCTGGGATCGGATATCGTAATGGCATTTGATGAGTGTACCCCTTATCCCTGCACCCATGAGGAAGCGGAAAAATCTCTTGCACTCACCCACAGATGGGAACGCATGTCCCGGGAACAGCCTTTGAAAGATGGTCAGCAGATGTTCGGGATCGTACAGGGGTCAACGTATAAGGATCTGCGGGAACTTTCTGCAAAAACTCTTGCTGATCTGGATTTCAACGGGTATGCCATTGGCGGAGTTTCTGTCGGTGAAAGTCAGGAGGAGATGTTTGAAGTTATGAGTTGGACTACCCATCTTCTTCCGGAAAATAAACCCCGGTATCTTATGGGGGTGGGTACTCCCCGGCAGATCTATGAGGGAGTCAAATATGGTATTGATATGTTTGATTGTGTGATGCCCACCCGGCTTGCCCGTCACGGTTCCGCCTTTGTTACCGGCGGCGGCACGATCCCGGTGAAAGCGGCAAAATACAGGGAGGATTTTTCTCCTATTGATCCCAAATGCAATTGTTATGCCTGTAAAAACTTTACTCTGGCATATATCCGGCATTTGATGAATGTAAATGAGATTTTAGGTATGCGCCTTCTCACTGTTCATAATATTTATTACTTTATGAATCTTATGAAAGAGATCCGGGAAGCCATTGCCAATGGTACTTTCCTTAAATATGGAAAGACCTTTACGGAATAAGTTATGCCGGAAAAATCTTCCATAAGAGTGACTCTCCCTCAATGCCGGGAGAGTCTTTCTGTTTTTTTACGCTATTCTCCAAAAGCCGCAAGGTGTACTTTAAGGGTGAAAGAGGAGAATGTTGAACTTGTTCTGCCTCTTTTTATGCCGCAGAGTGAAGCCCTTTCCTTTCTGGAAAGTTGTCTGCCCTGGCTGGAAAAAACTTTGAAAAAACGTTGGCTTCTTCCTGGAATGTCCGGAAGAAAAAAGGTCATCCGGGAATATCCTGACAAATTGACTTTTTCTGCATTGGGGAAAGTCTGTCCTGTTTTTTATACTTTCCTTGATGTCCCCTGGGTGGGGGTGAAAATGGATGAGGAAAATTCCTGTATGCGGGTAAGTGGAAATGTCTTGTGTCCGGAAGCGGTAACAGAGGCATTGGAAAATTTTATTTTACGGAAAGCGGAAGAGTATCTTAAGGAAAAATTGCGCCAGTTATCTTATGAGACCGCATTTCCATATAAAAAATGTGCTGTTCGTCTGCAAAGTACAAGATGGGGTTCCTGCTCTTCTTCCGGTACGATTTCCCTCAATGCCATGTTGCTGTTTGTTCCGGAAGAGTGTGTGCATTATGTTCTCATCCATGAATTATGTCATATAAAGCACATGGATCATTCCTCTTTTTTCTGGCAGGAAGTGGCAAAATATGTTCCCCGGTGGAAGTATTACCGTTCTTTATTGAAACGCACCCCTGTTCCCGTATTGGGGAAAAGGTCATAAAAAAGAAATGACTGCACCCCTGTACGGAAGTGCAGTCTGTAAAAATTATTCAGGATCATTCCTTCCCAACAATTTCATTTCTGCCCGTTTACGCAGCATGGCAATATAAATAACACATGGGATCGTGATCCTTTTAGCGGGACCTGCAATATCTACGGCAGCCCATGCTCCTGTGATGATCCAGCCAACGGGACCAAAGACAATGGAAAGGGATTTTGTTAAAGTAGAATAGGCAATAAAGGGCAGAGTTGTATGGAAGATACTTGTTGCAATGGCTTTCATAATCATTACTGCGAGCTGATAGCCGGCAAATCCCCCGGATTTGAAAAGAAGAATAATGGCGGAGGTGAGTGACGGGCCTGTAAGATTTTTCCATTCAAGTTTATTATCTTTTTCCAATTCTTTCAAAATAGTTTGTTTTTCAGCATCGGTCATATCTTCCAGAGCTTTACTTAAAACGGTTTCAAGAATGGCGTTTTCGATATGCTCAATGGAACTTTCCTTGTTGAACGGTGCTTTCAGGGCTTTTGCCACATCACATACGATTTCTTTATAAGCGGGGCCCTCTTTACGCCAGATATTGGCAAATGAATTACCTCCGAATTCACGGATCTCTTTTGCTATGAGATTGGCATATTGGCGGTGATCCGGTGAAAATTTCTTGTATTCTTCTTGTGATGTCAAGCCATTTGTCATCGTTTTGGTCAGTACATCCACTAAAAACTGCAACTCTTCATTACTTGCTATTTCAATGATCGGATTAAGATCATTGTCATGAACTGTGATACTCATTTTGTCTGTTTCCTTTTTGTTTGGTGTTGCAGAACATTGGGCAAAAAAAGAAGGCGTACATCAAAGTTTTAACACGAGGTACGCCAATACCCACAGCACAAACGATGAAGATACGCCCGAACAAGTCGGACATATCCCCTTTGTTGATGTGCTGTAATGAAGTTTGGCGTTTTCGTGTTGCTCATCAAAAGAGATACGAATATCTGTATTATTTGAATTTATTATGCAGCTTCTCTATTTCGTCAATAATCTGCTTCTCCTGTTTAATGACACCGGACCATCCGGAAGTCTGTGGTTAATATACTCCATGAAATTTAAATTACAATGAATAAATCCTTGATGTGAATGTCTTTTGCGGCATATTTCAAGGGAAAAATCAAAAACAGTACAACAATTTATTTAAAATTCTATAGGAAATCTTGCGGCAGGGGAATTGCGTAACCGGATTCGGGAGAACCAAAAGCCTGTATGTCAATTCTGGGTAGAAAAAAATCAGAGGAAAGAATCAGGTTTTCAACTCTTTCCTCTGAAAATTCCGGAATATTATTTTTCTCCGAAGAAAATAGCGTCGCAGTAATCTTCTGCGGAAAATTCTTTCAGATCATCCGGAGCTTCCCCCAAACCGGCAAAAAGTACAGGAAGATGAAACTCTTCCTGAATTGCCGCGGCGGCTCCACCTTTGCCCGTTCCATCCAGTTTCGTGAGAACAAGGGCACTTGCTCCGGAAACAGAGGCAAATTCCCTTGCCTGACTTATGGCATTTGTCCCGATGCTTGCATCAATGGTAAGCAATGTTTCATGGGGCGCTTCCGGCGCAAGTTTTTTAATGATACGCAGGATCTTGGCAAGTTCATCCATAAGCCATTTCTGATTCTGCTGTCTGCCAGCGGTATCAATAATGAGAATATCCACATTCCGCGCAATGGCGGCAGAAACGGCATCATAGGCTACCGATGCGGAATCCGCTCCCGTTTTTGCCGCAATGACCGTTGAAGAGGTGCGTTCCCCCCACAGTTTCAACTGTTCTACGGCGGCGGCACGGAATGTATCACAGGCGGCAAGCATGACCTTTTTCCCCTGTTTATTCCATAAATACGCCATTTTCCCCGCGGTAGTGGTTTTTCCGCTGCCGTTGACCCCGACCATAAGGATAATGGTAGGGCCATCCGGATTGAACCGGAGTGGACGGGAACCCTCTTTGAGCATGGCAACCATATTATCTCTTGCCACCTGCAGAATATCCTGTGTACCGTTAAGCAAGCCTCTTTCGTACTTATCGCGCAGATCATCCACGATCTTTTTTGCCGCGTTGATCCCGAGATCCGATGCCACAAGTTCCGCTTCAAGAGCCTTGAAAGTTGCCTCATCCCATTTCTTTACTTCGGTAAAGATCCCGGTAACGGTTCTGGAAATACTTGTAGCAGTTTTCTGCAACCCTTTTTTGAATACATCAAAGAAAGACATTATTTCTTTTCTCCGATGCTGTTTGCATTGTTTCTGGGTCTTGCCGTGCCTTTACCCGTTCTGGGGGGAGGGGGATTCTTACTTCCCGGAGGCAGTTCCCCTTTCACACTGTTCAGGATCCCGTTGATAAAAAGTCCGCTTCTTTCACTGCCGAACTCTTTGGAGATCTCAATGGCTTCATCAATGCTGACTACTGCCGGAATATCCGGAAAGTTTTCCAGTTCGTAGATGGCGACCCTCATAATATTTTTATCCACCACCGGCATACGGGTGATATCCCACTGCCTGGAGAATTTTTCCAGAAGTGAATTGATGTGATCCATCTTTTCCAAAACTCCGGCAATAAGTTTTTCCGCATAAGCGCGTCCTTTGCGGAAGATCCTGCCTTCGGCAAATTTACCGGAATACTCTGCCTGTTTCCAGAAATTTTCCAGATTTTCCGTCAGATCATCGCTTCCGGCGATCTCATACTGATAAAGAAACTGCATGGCAAGTTCCCTGCCCAGTCTTTTGAAGTGACGCACCACTTCCCGGGGGGGAGCAGCATTTTTCCCGGCAAAACTCTTTTTGAGTTCCCGGAGTTCTTCTTCTATAAATCCATCTTCCTCAAATACCGTGGAAAGATCTTTTTCCTCATCCATCATCTTAACAACCTTCCGGAAGTGCTTTCATAAGGTTAGCCATTTCAATAGCGGAATGGGCGGCATCAGCACCTCTGTTACCGGCTTTGGTACCGCTGCGTTCAATAGCCTGCTCGATATTTTCTGTGGTGACAACTCCGTAGATAGCGGGAATGCCGTGTTTGAGAGCCAGTTCACCGAGGGCTTTGGAGACTTGTCCATTGATGTAGGAAGCATGAGCTGTGGAACCCTGAATGACTACACCCAGAGCGATAACAGCATCATATTTGCCGCTCTGCATGAGTTTGGAAACCGCAAGGGGGATCTCAAAAGAACCGGGAACGTATGCCACAGAAAGATTTTCCTCTTTTCCGCCGTGACGGAAAAATGTATCCATTGCTCCGCCCAGAAGTTTGCTTACAAAAAATTCATTGAATCGGGCGCATACCACTGCCAGGCGTACATTTTCTGCAGAAAGCAGACCTTCATAAACTGTTGCGGGTTTCTTATCCATTTTTTATTTCCTTTCTTTGTTTTGTGTATATGAATTCTTTATTTGTTTTCAGAAAAAAAACTTCCCAGAGAACAGGCTTCGCAACTGCACTTGCCTCCGGCGGAAGTGTGCTGCACAGGGGCGTCATCCAGCAGATGCCCCATACGCACTTTTTTGGTTTCCAGATACACTCTGTCACTTTCCTGCGGCGGGATCACAATGGGAACTCTTTCAATGATTTTCAAACCGTAACCGTCGATCCCCACGATCTTCTGGGGATTATTGGTAAGAAGACGCACTCCACTTATTCCCAGATCCAGCAATATCTGCGCTCCCACACCATATTCCCGTAAATCGGCAGGGAATCCCAGACGCTCATTGGCTTCAATGGTATCACAGCCCTGTTCCTGCAACTTATAGGCGTGGATCTTGTTTTCCAGTCCGATGCCTCTTCCCTCCTGACGCATATAGACCAGTACGCCGCATCCTTCCGCAGCGATCCTTTCCATTGCGGAGGACAACTGCTCACCGCAATCACAGCGTAAAGAACCGAAAACATCTCCTGTAAGACATTCACTGTGCATTCTTGTCAGTACGGAATCTTTTCCTTTCACATCCCCCATGACCAACGCAAGATGGGTGGAATTATCCACCAGGGAACGGTAAAGATACATCTGGAATTTTCCGTATTTGGTGGGCAGCTGGACGCTTTCTTCGCAAACAACAAGTTTTTCCGTTTTTCTGCGGTAGGCAATAAGATCGGCAATGGAAAGGATCTTCATGCCGAATCTCTTTTTGAATTCCACAAGATCCGGAAGTCTCGCCATGTGCCCGTCATCTCTGGTGATCTCGCAAATGACGCCTGCCGGGTAAAAGCCGCAGAGTCTTGCAAGATCCACAGCTGCTTCGGTATGCCCTGTTCTCTGCAGAACCCCGCCGGGTTTGGCGGCAATGGGGAATACATGTCCGGGGATCCCGAAATCACTGCGTTTGCTTTTGCTGTCCATAATGGTTTTTATGGTATTGATCCGGTCAAATACGGATATGCCGGTGCTGCCGGTAAGGGCATCCACGCTCTCTGTAAAAGCTGTCTGGAAATGGTCTGTGGAGGGGGCACGGTATATCCCCAGTTCTTTTGCACGCTCCTGGGTGATGGGCATACAGACAAGTCCTCTGGCGTGAGTGATCATCATATTGAGGATCTCCGGGGTGATGGTTTCTGCGGGGCAGACGATATCCCCTTCATTTTCCCGGTTTTCGTCATCTACCACGATCACAGGTTTTCCTGCCTTTATATCCAGCAGTACATCTTCCACGCTGTCAATGGCTCTGGTCATAAATCCTTCTCCTTTCTATTCTTCATGCAGGCGGAGAAAACTCTGCTCCGGAACACAGTTGTTCCGGCTCTTCTTCTCTCATCCAGACTTTACTGTCGG
>JAGBXB010000021.1 GCA_017629515.1 Lentisphaeria bacterium
CCTTTTCCGCCGCAACTGCGGAAGATATCACTTCCTACATGATCGGCAAAGGGGTTTTCGCCGACTTTGAAAAGCCGGTTACTGCCGCCGCCGCTCTCTGGAACGGAACAGATTTTGATTACGCTGTGGAAGATGCCGCTCTGTAAAAAAAGAGTGTGTTTTTGAGGTAATATTCAGGAAAGACCATCCTTGCGATGTTCTTTCCTTTTCACTTTTTACTACCGGGATGCTGTTATGTCCGCTATTATTGATTCACTCAATCCTGAACAGAAAGATGCCGCAAGCACCATTGAAGGGCCGCTTCTTGTCCTTGCCGGAGCCGGCACAGGCAAAACAAGGGTCATCACCTGCCGTATTGCCTATATGATCGAGCAGGGCGTACCTCCTTCGAGTATTCTGGGGGTAACCTTCACCAACAAAGCGGCAAAGGAGATGCGGGAAAGACTCAATGCGCTCATTGATCCTGCTCTTGCTGCAAAGGTGACACTGGGTACATTCCACTCTTTCTGTGTCCGGGTATTGCGTAAGGAGATCCATCTGGCAGGGCATTACAACTCTTCTTTCAGTATTGCGGATGATTCCGATCAGTCCAGCCTCATCCGTCAGGCGGCGGCAGAGTTGGGATATGCAAAAGAGGAACTTGCCACGCCGGAGATCCTCGGTTACATCAGCCGGATGAAAAACCGCCTGAAATTTCCTGCGGACGCGTTGAATGACGCTCCGGACTATTCCCGGGAAGAGGATATGGCGAAAGTCTATGAGCGTTACCAGAAGATGCTGGAAATCCAGAATACTCTGGACTTTGATGATATATTGCTTCTCACCTTGAAGATCTTTGAGGAACACCCGGAAACGCTGAAAAAATGGCAGGATATCTATCACTACCTTCTCATTGACGAGTATCAGGATACCAATACCGCCCAGTTCCTTATCATAAAGCAGCTTGCGGGCGAAAAGATGAATCTTTGCGTGGTGGGGGATGATGACCAGAGCATTTACTCCTGGCGTGGTGCGGAAGTAGCCAACATCCTTGAGTTCCCCCGGTATTTCCCCGGAGCAAAAGAGATCAAACTGGAACAGAATTACCGTTCCACCAATGCTATTTTGCGTGCGGCAAATGCAGTGATCGGTCAGAATGGGACCCGTTATGACAAAAATTTATGGTCGGCAAAAGGCGAAGGGGAAAGCGTAAAAGTCTTTGCTGTGGAAAACGGGGATGAGGAGGCTAAATTCATTGTGGATACCATTGAAAGTATGCATGCAATGAATCCGGATATGAATTACAGTGATTTTGCCGTTCTCTACCGTTCCAACCATCTTTCCCGCTCTTTTGAATTGGAAATGAAACGCCGCGGGATCCGGCCGAAAATCATTGGCGGACAGGAATTTCTCCAAAGAAAAGAAGTCAAGGATGCGGCAAGTTACCTGAAACTTATCGTCAATCCCCGTGATGATCAAAGTTTGCTGCGTGTATTATCCGTCCCCCCCAGAGGTTTGGGGGATAAAGCCGTCCTCACGCTGCGGGATATGCAGAAACGGGAACATAAAAGTATTCTTGCCTGTATGGAAAATGAAGTTTGCCAGAAAAGTCTTTCCTCCCTTGCAGCCTCTTCCGTACGCAATTTTACTTCCATCGTGCAGAAGTACAAAGAACTTTTTGCCGATCCCCAGGGAACGCCTATTGCCATTATTGCAAGGGAATACCTTATGGAGATCGGGTATCTTACCGGGATGCAGAAGATCTATAAAGACATGAAAGAAGCGGAAAAACGCCAGGAAAATGTACTGGAATTTCTTACTTTCATGGGATTATATGAAAGGAAAATGGAGGGGAAATGTACTCTGAACGATTTTCTGGAATCCTATTCTCTGCTGGATGACTCTGACAGAACGGATGATTCGGAAGATTATGACGGGCCGATCCTTTCCACCGTACACGCCAGTAAAGGATTGGAATTTCCCGTAGTATTTCTTGTAGGATTGGAACACAATACTTTCCCTCATGAACGGGCGTTAAGTGAAGGCGGTCTGGAAGAGGAGAGAAGACTCTTCTATGTGGCGATCACAAGAGCCAGACAGCAGTTGATGATCACCTTTGCCAAAAAAAGATTCAAATTCCATGAATATGTCCGGGAAAGACCATCGGCTTTTCTTTCCGAACTGCCGGAGGAGACGGAACACCCGGATTATACAGACTTCCTGAAACCAATGGAAGCAGAGGATATACAGGAAGCCTTCATAGATTATTTTGAAAGTCAACTTACTGATTACGATGATGATTGAAAATGACAAATCCAAAAACAAAAAGTAATTATACAAGAGGTTCCATCGGCGGCACGATGCTGAAAACCGGCTTTGCCATGCTTGCCGGAACTCTTGCCATGTCCGGCTACAATATCGTGGATACCTACTTTGTAGGCAATCTGGGGAAAATCCCTATGGCGGCAATGGGTTTCACCATGCCGATCATCATGCTTGTAGGGTGCTTTTTCCGGGGATTGACCATTGGAGTAATGGCCACATCCGCCCAGAGTCTCGGCGGCGGAAGGTACAGCAAAGCCAATACTCTTATCTTTTCCGGTCTTGCCCTGATCACCATCATCTCCCTTATTGCGGGGATATGCGGGCTTTTTGTTTCGGAATATCTCATCCGGTTGATGAATGCTTCGGCGGCGGCTCTGCCTATGGCAAAAGAGTATATGGATATATGGTTTTTAGGCTGCGTCACGGCTTTTGTGGGGCTGACCGGCAATGACCTGCTCATTTCATCGGGGTATTCCCGGACAGCCAGTACCCTTATGGTGGCGGGACTTGTCCTCAATACCATTCTTGACCCTCTCTTTATTTTCGGCTGGGGACCGGTTCCGGCAATGGGGATGAAAGGAGCGGCTCTTGCTACGGTGATCGCCCAGGCGTGTTCAGCGGCAGTGGCTCTTACGGTGCTTCATCACAAGGGATTGTTTATTTTGAAAGTTCCGGAATGGAGAAAAATGGAAAAAGCATGGTTCCTTATCATCAAATATGCCATTCCCTCTGCGCTGGGGATGCTGATGATGCCGTTGGGATCTTTTGTCATCACCTGGATCACTGCCAAATTCGGTGATGCGGCAGTTGCGGCGACAGCGGCGGCGGCAAGATTGGAGATGCTTGCTTTTGTATTTCCCATGGCGTTGGGGATCTCTCTTATGCCCATGGTGGGGCAGAATTTCGGGGCGAGACTTTACGGCAGGATCAGGGCATGCAAACGATTTTCGTTCCTGTTTGCCTTCTTTTTCCTTCTGGGGATGGCGGCAGTTTATTTCGTCCTTGCGGATGTGCTTGTAAAACAGTTTTCCCCCGACCCGGAGGTACGCAAGATCATGGCTTGTTGTATGCGGATCATCCCCTGGGGTTTCTGGGCTACGGAGATCCACAGATATTCGGGCTTTTTCTTTACCGGATGCGGGCATCCACGGATCTCTGCCTATCTTAACGGTTTCCGTATGATCGGACTTCTTCTGCCCTTTTCCTTTATTGCTTTATATTTCAACAATCTGGAAGGATTGTTCTGGGCGCGGTTTGCGGCGGATGTGCTTGCCGGCTTTACAGGTATATACCTTGCATCCGGTCTCACAAAAAATCTTCCGCTGGAAGACGGCAAACCCTATGACGGCAAACATGTCTGGCAGGATCTTCTTCCTTTTCTGAAAAAAAACAACTGAAAAATCTTTTTCCATTTGCAAAAAAACTTTCAGGGTATATTTTATCATAAAAAGGACACTGAAAGTGAGGTAAAAAGTGAAAGAAGATCTCTATTATATTTCTCCCCGTATCGTTGCTGCAAATAAAGAACAGGCAATTATGGTAAAGGGGCGTTTCCCCCATTCTGACTTACGGAATTTCAAAGGGGAGATCGTTGTTGACAGCGTAAGAGCGGACGGGCTTTTCACCACAGAGGAACTTCCCGGCTATACCTGCGGAAATCAGTTTGATATGGGGAGACCTCCCTTTGAAGAAATCAAAAATGCTTCTCTGGATGAAATGGGAGTCTTGCGCTTTACTTATCCCTTTGCCGGAGAGGGGGAAAATACCTTCCGTGTCCGTATGGGGGAAAGAGTTCTTGTGGAGTTCCGGGTCTTTTCCATGCCGGAAAAATATCTTTCTCTGCGTCCATTCAAAGGGGATACCCACCTGCACAGCGGTTTTTCCGGCTGCTGTCACCAGAAAGAGTATTTGAGTCCGGAATATTATGCGGCATTAAACTGTTCCATGGGACTGGATTTTATCGGGATAGCGGATCATAAACAGCATTTCCCCTCCCTGAAAGCCATGGATTTTGTACGGCAGTGCGGCTGTTCCTTTCAAGTTTACACTTCGGAAGAAGTGCATCTGCCGGATCTGCATACCATCCACAATCTGAATTTCGGCGGCGATCAGGGGATCTCATGGAGGCTCTTCAAGGGACGGAAAGAGTATGATGCCATTTACAATCACTATCTTTCCAAAGTACCTGCCTATAAAGATCATTTTATGCGGCACCTTGCGGCAAATTATCATGTGATCCATGATCTTGTGCATGAAGCGGGCGGGGTGAATATTTTCTGTCATCCCTTCTGGCGGCCCAACAGCAGACTTTTCCTGCCCCCTGTCATACGGGAATATGTACTGGAAAACCATCTTTTTGATGCCATAGAAGTTTTTGGAGATGGCAGACGCAATGTGGATGAAAGTCATGCTATGTATATGGATCTCTGCCTGAAAAAGGGCCGTTATTTTCCGGCAATGGGCAATACGGATTCTCATTGCATAGAGGGGATCGGCAAAAATCAAACGGTGATCTTTGCAGAAAAAAATGAGTTTTCCAGGTTGAAAAATGCTCTTCTTGCCAGTCAGAATGTGGCGGTAAGTTTCCTTGCAGGGGAGTTTCCCCGTACCACCGGGAGTCAGTTCTGGGTAACATTCTATCACTTCCTGCGGGAAAATTATTTTGAAAAACATGATGAATTGAGAAGGAAAGAAGCCTCACTTCTGTTCAAAGCCCTTGCCACCGGCGGAACAGACCCCCAGTATGAGTCTTTTATCCATCGCCCCTATAAAGAAAGGCTTGACGGAGTGGAAGAGATGCAGAAACTTGTATTTATGCCGGATAAAGAAGGTTTTGCCGCTCTTCATAAAGAATTTACGGAGCTGGAAAAAGAGTTCTGGGGATAAAACTCTTCTTTTCTTTTTCCTCCGGTAAAAAAAGAGCAATTGCCGGAAATGGCAAAAAGGGGGGAAACAAAAGAAGGAGTTATTCCTCCACATCGGGGAAGTCCCACAGTTCGCCGCAGAAATTCCGGTAGGTGATGATACGCCCTTTGCGGGAGACTTCATGGTCAGGCACAAGCTGGATCTTCCCTCCCCCGCCGGGGAGATCTATGGCATAATGCGGTACTGCCATCCCGCTGGTCTTGTTCCGTAAGAAATCCATCAATTCCAGACCTTTTTTCAAAGACACCCGGAAATGTTCCGTTCCGAAAACAAGATCGGCATGGAAAAGATAATAAGGATGCACCCGGCAGGCAAGCAGTTTACGCATGAGAGTTTGGAGAACAAGCGGATCATCATTGACCCCTTTCAGCAATACAGTCTGACTGCCAAGTACGATCCCGGCATCTGCCAGCAAATTCAAGGCTTTGGCAGATTCCGGCGTGATCTCCGCCGGATGATTGAAATGGACATTCATATAAAGGGGATGATACTTTTTAAGTTTCTTCACCAGTTTTGTTGTGATCCGCTGGGGCAGTACACAGGGTACTCTCGACCCGATACGGATGTAATCCACATGATCTATGGCGTGCAGTTTCTCCAAATACTCTTCCAGAAGAGATTCATCCAGAAGAAGGGGATCACCGCCTGTAATGAGCACATCATGGATGCTGTGTGTGTTGCGGATATACTCAATGCCTTGCAGGACTTTCGTTCTGTCCACGCACATGGGAGTCTCAAACTTCCGTTTTCTTGTGCAGAAACGGCAATACATGGCACAGGAATTGGATACAAGAAGCAGACACCGGTCTTCGTAACGGTGAACGATACAGGGCGCAGGAGTGTGCGCTTCCTCCCCCAGAGGATCATCCATCAGGTCTTCATTACCAAGTAATTCCATTTCATCGGGAATACATTGTTTGTAAATGGCATCGCCCTTTTCCCTGATGAGAGAGAAATAATAGGAATTGACAAAGAAAGGGAATTTATTTGTGATCTTCTCCAATTTCTCCAGATCCAGATCATATTTTTCAGCTGTCTCTTTAAGAGAAATGCCGGATTTACGGAGGATCTTCTGCCACTTTTCCATCTGTGAAATGCCTTTTAAAAATTGAAATATTCTTTTTCCCATCTCTCAAAAATACAGTAGAAATATACATGAAAATCCCTCTTTTGTCAAGAGAAAGCGTCAGAAAAAAACAAAAATTCCTCCGGAAAACTTGACATTGATTTTTTTTATGCTAAAATTAGAAAAACAATGGAAGCAACACAGAAAATATTCAGGAGAAAAAAATGCAAATCGCCTTTTTCAAAGAAGATATCACTCCGGAAGTGGGCGTTTACCTTGCCGGATACGGTTTGAATGATAAATCCACAGCCATTCTGGATAAACTTTATGCCGCAGGACTTTACATGGATGACGGAAAAAAGAAAGTTCTGCTGATCTCCTGCGATCTTCTGGGACTGGATGAGTGGTATATCAAAAAGTGCAGAAAAAGTATTGCACAATATTTGCAGATCCCCCCGGAAGCGGTAATGATAAGCTGTACCCACACCCATACAGGCCCGGAGACCCGTACTCTGGCTTCCGCTCCGCAGCAGTTGAATTCCTCTTATCTGGATAAACTGGAAAAAATCCTTCTGGCAGGAGTGAAAAAACTTGTCTCTTTTACAGAGTGTGATGTATTTTTCTTTTCCGAATACTGTGATGCCAACCGCAACAGAAGATATGTTGCAGGGGATAATCACGCCACATTCACCCCTCACAGACGGGAAGTCATTGAAAGAAGCGAAAAACTCTTTGCTGATAAGGAACTGGGGGGACTCCTGTTTGCCGATAAAGAGACTCATCTTCCCGTGTATATCATAGGCAATTACGCCGCCCATCCTCTTGCGGGCCACAGTATCGGACTGGGTGGGTTGAGGATCTCTGCGGATTACCCCGGCGCATTCCGGGATTATATTACAAGAAATACCGGCGCGGAATGTATGTTTATTTCCGGAGCGGCAGGGGATATGGTTCCCAAAGAAGATGAACTGGGCGACGGGGCGATCCTGGATCTGGGCAAAAAACTGGGGAAAGCGGCTCTGGGGGGAGTTCTGGAAGCAAGGAGAAATCCGGCACGGTTCGGCATGAAAGATGCAACAATCGGTTATTGCATGAATTCTTTTACTGTCCCTCTGCGGAAAAAGTATGCCGATAATCCGGCAAAACTGCCTGCCCCCTATCTGGGCAGCGATACGGTAACATTGGATATTCAGGTCATATCCATCGGAGAAACCGCCTTTGTGGGAGTTCCCGGAGAACTCTGTTCGGAACTTGGTCAGGAGATCAAGTGGCACAGTCCCTTCCGCAGAACATTTATTGCTTACGATGCAACTGCCTACTTCTCCTACATGGGAGGGGCAAACAACCTTGTTGCCGGAGGGTATGAAGCATTTTCCCAGCGTTTTTCCTGCCGTGGCGGGTTGAAACTCCTGTGCTGTGCAGAGGAAACACTGTTCAAAGTATATGAAGAAGTGTTTCCGGGGAAAAATCCGGATGATTGTGAAGATAAAACCGTAAATATTCTTCCCAATAATTGATTTTTTATGTAGAGAGAGGGAAGAAAGGATTTCCGTCTTTGTTTCCCCGCTTTTCTGCAATATACAGTTTATTTTAGTTGTTTTTTCAAATCATTTTACTTGCAAAAGTCAGGAACAGGGATAAATTATACCCGGAAAACCTGTTACAACAAAGGAAATATAATATAACAAGGAGCAATGATGAATACAGTTTCCAATGGTATCACCGTAAACCGTGTAACATTTTATTTCGGCAGCAATGGGCTGCCCGAAAGGATCATTCTTCCGGAAGAACTGGACAATAACGATCTGCTTGCCGCCCCCGGCAAATGGAATATTCTGGATGAAAAAGGCAACCGCCTTGAAGTCGTTACAACTGCGGAAAGCGGTGTGGATGTATTGAGAAAAAAAGATTATACTTCCGTAATATTCCATAAACTGCAAATTCTCGGCGACGATACCCTGCAGATGGATGTGCGTTACACTCTTTTTGATGATGGTGTTGTTTTTGCAGAACCGTTCTTCTTCGGAAGTATCTGCAATCCTCCCAAACTTACCAAACTGGAACTTGTTCTCCCCCTTTCCATGCAGCAGTATCCCACCATCCGTTTTGCCATGCCCTACCGCCCCAAAACGGTTGACGGCAAACTCATCCAGACTTCCGCTCCGGAACGGGAACTTGTCCCCGGAGATGACCGGATCATTGAAGATGGTATTTTTCCCCAGATCGGGTTGTATGTCTGCTCTGAAAAAGGCCCTTCCTTCTATGCAGAGATCTTTATGGAATCCGATGGTTCCGCAGCAGGGAAAAATGCCGATACCAACTCTTCCGTCATCTGGAAGGATGGCAACCCAACTCTTACATGGAATTTCCAGAACCGCCCCGATGCTCCTGTCTGCGGTCCCTGGCAGTGGAGAAACCGTTTCGGATTTGTCATTGCCCCTGCTCCCAAACAGAGAAAATATCCGCCCTTTGCCATGTATCACTACTTCGATAACTTCCAGAGATTCCCCACAGATCAGGCTTTGCAGGCCGTGGCGGATGCGGGAGCGGATGTACTCATCATCCATGAAAACTGGCGTACAGATATCCAGAACGGCGGTATTCCCATTGACCGCAAACGGCTGAAAGAAGTGGTGGATTTTGCCCATGCCCACAATATCCGGGTCGCCCTCTATATGCGGGGAAGTGAACCTTCCGTGGATGAAAACCACCTTGACTGGTTTGCGGAAAACCTTAAACCGGGTTACGATGGACTTTATATGGACTACGGAGGACCTTTCGGTTTCAAACGCCCTGCATGTGAATTGTATCCCGGCGGCTCCATCCGGTTCTGCCACCACCATAATCTGGCGGTATTGAGAAGAAATACTGTGGAAAAAACAGGTATCGTTCTTTCCCATACCGGTCCCATGTATTCCGCTATCGGTATGACCGGAAATCTGATCGACGGCTATGTTTCCGGTGAAGGGGAAAGAGGTCTTCTCCTCCGCAGCAGATTTGACCACGCCTATTACTCCATGGCGGCAGTCTGCTCCGGTTCTCTGTGGAGTGCGGCATTCCCGGAATACGGAAGCAAAGAAATCGTTCCTTTCCTTGCCGCTACCGGTCAGTACCCCCATGTACCTCTGGGAACACAGTTCAAAAGCTGTTCTCTTTCCCATCCCTCTGTACCGGGGATCAATGATGCTCCTTTCATGCCGCTGTGGAGATTGTGGCAGTTGATGAAAGGCAAAGAAGATCTTGCCATCTACAATGATTACAACTCTTACGGCGTATTCCCCAAAGAGGAAAATATCTCCCACTATATGATGATTTCCGGTAACGAAAGAGCCGTGTGTATTTACGGTAACTTCTCCAAAGATCCTGTCGGGGTGGATCCCGCCATCTTCTGGGAAAAGACCACATTTGCTTCCGAAGGCAAAAAAATCACCCTCTGCATGGATGGAAAAGCCGTTGCATGGGATGGAAAAACCCCCTTTACTCTTGCCGGACTCGGCGTTGCCGCCATCTGCGTCGGTGAGGCTGATTTTGCTGCATACGAAAGACCTTATCCCGCCTTGTGCAAACAGGGGGAAGAGCATCTTGCAAAAGTAAAAATGCAGGAGGAATTGCGTAAATGCCCGGAAGAAGCGGAAAATTACTTCCTCCGCATCAATGTACCGGATATTGCCCTTTCCTATGAAAACTCCATGGTGCTTGACCTTTATGACAACAGATTCGTTCTTGGGGAAGTCATGGAAGATGGTTCTTTCAAACAATTGGGCTATCTGGGGATCAATGGTTTCCAGAAAGATGAGACCAAACAGGAGGAATTTGTGATGAATGGTCAGCAATCCCCCTGGATCGACCTGAAAGCCATTGTGGGAAGCGGAACAAAAAATCTTGCCATCTGGAGTCTGCACCGGGGCGATCTCTATTACGTGAATACGCCTTTCTACTCCTTCATCCAGGCGGAACTGGGGAAAGAAAAGGGAAAAGCAGATTATATGCTTGAATTTATGAACGAACTGGAAGATGACAGGGCATTCCTGCACTTTACAGTAAAAATCAAGTAAATCCTTACAGGAAAACAAAAGGGGCTGTTGCAAAAATGTTTTGCGGAGAAGACACCTTTTTGAAAAAAGGTTCTCTTCCCCGCCCCCCCCATCTTCCAAAAACTTTTGACGGAATTGCTTTTATCGTCAACGATAAAAACAATTCCAACTTTTTTTATAAACGATCAAAATCCAGTTCCATCAAACACAAT
The DNA here is from genome assembly GCA_017629515.1 of Lentisphaeria bacterium. Classification (GTDB taxonomy): domain Bacteria; phylum Verrucomicrobiota; class Lentisphaeria; order Victivallales; family UBA1829; genus RGIG5327. Next base: position 10,542 of record JAGBXB010000021.1, read on the forward strand.
GTTTGAGCAATGGAATAAATAGCCTTGTGTATTTACAAAATAAGGTATAATTCTCTTCTGTTATGACCTGTTATACCTCCAAGATTCAGCTCAAACAATAAAAAAGGCTGTTGCTCACCTTTTTTAAAGGTTTTGCAACAACCCCTTTTGCATATCTTTTGAAAATATCTCTGCAGATAAAGGAAAAAAGGATTTTTTTTTCTTGCCGCCTTGCTTTTTACAGCAGGAAAGTGCATATTATATACAATAAAGAAAAAACAAGGATGAAAGGATAAAAATATGAAAAAAATTCTGACAGTTTTCTGTTTATTGATTTTGACGGTACTTTTTACCGGATGCGCCCGGCAGACGGTGATCCCGGAAGAAGTGATGCAGCTGCCTCAGTATGCACAAATATATACAGCTTTCAATCTGTGGAGCAATCCTTCCCCCGATAAGGAAGAGGGCAGTATTATTGATGAACTCAATACCCGGAAAGGGGAACTCATTCCTTTTGGCACACAGATCGAATTTCTCAAATCTGATGCGGAAAATATTATTTTCAAAACAGTAAAAGACCAGAAAAAACATACTCTTAAATACAGTGCCGGAAAAAGTGTCCGTAATATTGAAGAAGTGATCAAAACTTTCTTCACCACAAAAACAATGACAGAACTTACCGCCGGCATCCGTAAACCCGACATTGAAAAACTTAAACGCGGTCTTGTGGAAAAAGGTATGCGCAGAAATGAAGTTTTGCTTGGCTATGGACTTCCCCCACCCCTGCGTACCCCTGTTCTCAATGTGGATACCTGGACATATTATACAGATTACGGGGTAACACAGAAGGTTGTCTTTTTCCGGGATAAAGTTGTAGAAATCCTTGCAATAAACTGATAAAAGCGTATTGAGGAGATAAAATGCCTTTATTTACCGGAGAAGAACTGTTTAAACTGGTAAAGGAATATGGCTCTTTTCCGGAAAATTCCGGCGTATGCGCCTTTCCTGACATTGAGGAAATCTCCACAGATTCAAGGAAAAAGAGTACTTCTTCTCTTTTTATCGCTCTTGACGGAGAAAATTTCGATGCCCATGATTTCATTGCTTCTGCGGTGGAAAATGGCTCTGTCCTTGTTTGTGCGGATATAAGAAAAAAAGAGAAAGTACCAGCCCGGGTTTCTGCTTTTTTTGTGGAAAGCCCTCTGAAATTTTATCAATATCTTGCCAACTGTTACCGGAAGCGTTTCAAAGATCTCTTTCTTATCGCCCTCACCGGCTCCTGCGGGAAAACCAGTACAAAAGAAGCACTCCGGGCAATTTTCAGCGAATATGCAGGCAGTGACAGAGTCCTTGCCACAGAGGGGAATACCAATAATCAGATCGGTGTACCGCAAAATCTTTTCCGTCTTACAGAAAAACACGCGTTTGCCATTATAGAAATGGGTACAAACCATTTTGGAGAGATTTTACCATTGGCGGAAACTGCTTTGCCGGATGCATCTCTCGTTGTCTCCATCGGCAGTTGTCACCTGGAATTCCTGAAAAATTTTGAAGGGGTCGCAACGGAAAAAGGAGAGATTTTTTCTCTTCTGAAAAAAGATGCCCCCTGTGTCATTCCCTCCAACTGTCCGGCTGTGGAGATCTTACGGGAAAAAGCGGCAGCAAGAACGGAAAATATTTATACATTCGGAGAAAATGATCCCTCTGTCAGTGTAAGTTTCACCTATTTGGGCGGGGATATGGATGGCAGTAAATTTTTACTGGATTTTCAAGGCAGGAAAGAAACAGTCCACTGGGCATTATCCGGCAAACATCAGGCACAGAATGCGGCGGCAGCAGCGGCAATGGCATTTGCCTGTAAAGTACCTCCGGAAGTGATAAAAAGAGGCCTTGCCAATACAGTTCTTCCGGGTATGCGGATGAAAAAAAGCGTGTATAACGGGGCTTCCTTCCTGAACGATTCCTATAATGCAAACCCCGACAGTATGCGGGCAAGTCTCGCTTTTCTTGCCGATTTTGCCCCGAAAGATAAGACAGTACTTGTACTGGGCGACATGGGGGAAATCGGGGAAAATTCTTTACGGGAACACATGAAAGTATTAAGTTATGCCGATGATCTTTTTCCCGCTTCAAAAATCATTTGTGTAGGCAGGATGATGCGTCAGGCGTATGATGTATTTTCTCTCCTTTCCCGGAATGAAAATATGATCTCCTGTGCGGATGTGGAAGAAGCGCGTCCTTATGTGCTGGCGGAAGCAAAAGAGGGGGTACTGCTTTTTCTGAAAGCCTCCAACTTCATGAAGTTTTATAAACTTGATCCCTCTTCCGGAGCATAAAATGCAGGAAAATCTTTCGTTATCTTCTCTTCTGGATTTTCTTTCACCCGTCCTGATAAATTGTGAAAATGAGAGCAGTTTTCCCGTTTCGATCCGTGGGATCACCTCCAATTCCGCCAACGTGGAAAAAGATTTTATTTTCTGCGCCGTGGAGGGGGCTTCCTTTGATGGGCACGATTATATTTTTCAAGCGTTGGAAAAAGGGGCGAAAGTTATCATCCATACCCATGGAGAGGGGATTCCGGAAAATACAGTTTCCATCAAAGTAACCGATTCCCGTTATGCCTGGGCATTGTGCAGCAGTTTTTTTTACGGAAATCCGGCGGAAAAATTGAATACCTATGCTGTTACAGGCACAAACGGCAAAACCTCCATTGCTTTTATGGTCAAAAAACTTCTGGAATCTGCCAAAGGGGAAAAAAGCGGTCTTGTCTCCACTGTGGAATATGATTGCGGCGACTCTTCCCGTATCCTTGAAGGAGTCCGGACGACCCCCGATGCCATGCTTTTACAGGATTTTTTTGCAAAAATGGTGGAAAACAACTGCCGGAACTGTGTGATGGAAGCATCCAGTCACGGTCTGCATCAGAAAAGAATGGGGAATACCCTTTTTGCCGGAGCGATTTTCACCAATCTTACCGGTGACCATCTGGATTATCACAAAACGATGGAAAATTATTATCAGGCAAAGAAACTTCTTTTTACAGACCATATCCGGGAAAACGCTCCCTGTGTCATCAATATAGATGATGTATGGGGAAAACGCCTTGCAGATGAGTTGAAAGAAGCGGGAAAAAAAGAGCTTTTCAAAGGGAAAGTCCTTACCCTTTCCTGCAGGGAAAAAGAGGCGGATGCCTATATCGAAGTAAAAAAACTTTCTGCAGAAGGCAGTTTTTTTTCCCTCATTTTTGAAAAGAAAGTATATGATTTATCGCCCCGTCTTATCGGGTTGCATAATATTTATAATGCAGCGGAATCTTTCCTCCTTGCCATTGCCTGCGGAGCAGATGCAGGCAAAGCCGTACAGATCCTTCAACAGCGCAATATTGCCCCTCCCGGCAGACTGGAAGGATTTTTCCTCCCCTCCGGAGCAGGCGTGTTTGTAGATTATGCCCATACGGACGATGCTCTTGCAAGAGTGTTGGAAAGCCTTGTTCCCCTGAAAGAAAAAAGATTGCTCACGCTTTTCGGCTGCGGCGGGGACAGAGACAGGACAAAACGCCCCCGTATGGCACTTGCGGCAAGCCGTTTTTCCGATATGGTCATGGTAACAAGCGATAATCCCCGTACGGAAGAACCTTCTTCCATTATAGAAGATATTGTAAAGGGCTTTCCGGAAGATTTTGTTCCTCTTGTGGAAGTTGACCGGGGCAAAGCCATAGAAAAACTCCTTTCCATGGGGGAAAAAGGCGATATCATCCTTATTGCCGGAAAAGGACATGAAAATTATCAGGAGAGTAACGGGGTCAAAAGTTATTTTGATGACCGCGATGAAGTAAGAAAGTATATAAAAAGCCATGAATAAAAGTAAACAAATCATCCCCATTCTTGTTGTTCTCGGCCCTACTGCCTCCGGCAAAACCTCTTTTGCCGTGAAACTTGCCGCCCATTTCGGAGGCGAGATCATTTCTGCGGATTCCCGTCAGTTGTATAAAGGCATGGATATAGGAAGCGGCAAGGATATTACAGAATATACTCTTCCCGACGGAAGAATGATCCCCTATCACCTTATTGATATAGTGGAGCCTACGCAAGAATATAATCTTGCCCAATTTATGAAGGACTGCCATGCTGCCGTAAGAAAAATACATAAAAACGGCAATAAGGTCATCCTTGCCGGCGGCACAGCATTGTATCTGGATTCCATTCTGCGCTCCTATAAACTTGCAGGGGGAGCCCCCGGACAGGAAGAAAGAAAATCATTGAGGAGTCTTTCCGCGGATGAGTTGCGTAAAAAACTTGCATTACTGGAACCGGATTCGGAAATATTGAAAAATGAACCGGAGAATCTGAACCGTATCAGCCGCAGGATCGAAATACTGGAAAAAGCCCCGGATGAGGAACTTCTTGCGGCAACACTTCAGGATGAAAATATCCAATACCGTTTTCTGGTCACAGGAGTATTCCGGAGCAGGGAAGAGATAAGAACGCGTATTGAAGCAAGACTGGATGAGCGTCTGGCAAACGGGATGCTGGATGAGGAAAGATTTTTGCATGAGGAAAAGAAAGTAAGTTACGAAAAACTGGAATTTTTCGGTCTGGAATATAAATATATGGCACTTTATCTGCAAAATAAACTTTCCTTTTCCGAAATGCGCAGCCAGTTACTCAATAAGATCCGGCAGTTTGCCAAAAGACAGGATTCCTGGTACAGATACATGGAAAGACGGGGCGTACCCATTTACTGGTTCACTCCGGAAGAAGAATGGGAAAAAGCCGTTGCACTTGGAGAAAAGTTTTTTGCCGGGGAAGAATTACCCCCTCCGGAGAAAAAATTATCGGATATTTTTTACGGTAAAGTAACAAGTATCGGAAAAAAGTAAACCTTTCTCCCGATACTCATCAAAAAAGCGGAAACTATATTTTTCCCGAAAGGATGCAGAATCATTTCCGCAGGAATTCATAGTATCCAGCCGCTTCCAGATACTCTTTTCTTCTGGCAAAATCGTAATAATCTTTTCTCTCATTTCTGCTCCACGCACATTCACTGTAAGCGGAAAGACGGGGCAGCAGTTTGGGAATAAGACGCCACTGGGGAATGGTCTCCGTCCAGAGACACGCTTCCGGACCGAGAATGGTATCGGAAAGGATATTTTCCCAGAGGATATAGGGGTCTGTCATATAAACCCCCTTTTCAGTAAGTTCAAACATCCAGCTTTCCAGAGGTTCACTCTGATTGGCGGGATAATCAAAGTAAAGGGAAGTATGCACAGAATAGACTACTTTATTTTTATTGGGGGCAATGCGTAAAGGTTCCCGGATATCCAGCCATGCCTGCATAATGGTATCGGCGGGATAGATTTGACCGGAACAGGTGCCCCACATCATGGGCGTACGGTTCTTTGATACGATATACCTTGTAATACCGGTCATAAAATCATTTTCCAGTTCCCGCATATTCTTAAAGCCTTTTTCTTTCATAGCGGCAAGACACCGGGGACACTTTTCCCATGCGGAAGTATCCGCTTCATCACCGCCCACATGAATAACGGGACTGTCAGGAAATAATTCCATGACTTCATCCAGAAGTTTTTGAATAAATACTTTACTTTCCGGATTGCCCAGACAATATTCGCTTCCGGGATTTTCCTTATCGCAGGCAAGATCCCGGTTGGCGGAAAGGATCATTCTGGAATGGCCCGGCACATCCAGTTCGGGAATGATCGTAATATTGTTTTTTGCGGCAAAAGCAACGATTTCTTTTATATCCTCCCTGGAATATGCTCCATCCGTAAGAGTGCCTTTTCCCACGATACCCGGAACATTGCCGGATGGCATACGGTAGGATTGATTGTCCGCAAGATGCCAGTGCAGAGTATTGATACGGAATGCGGCAAGCAGTTCTATCGCCTTTTTCACCGTTGAGGTATCCTGAAAATGCCGGGAGGGATCAAGCATGAACCCACGGTAGGCAAAACGGGGACTGTCAGAAATTTCCCCACCGTCAAAATATGCGGTGGAGGGCCCCTCCCGCAAAGCGGCAAACCCCATCTGGATCACGGCTTCCGCTGCATAGGAAAATCCGGCTTTACCGCCGGAAGTTATCCGGATATTCCGGGAATCCACCTCTATTTTCCATTCTTCCTTTCCCAATGCGGAGTCATGGGCAAAAAGGATCTGGAAATCCTTTCTGCAATCGCTTGCAGAAAGAGTTTTTCCGGTAAAAGCGAAGAAAGAAAAAAGTTTTTCCATTGCACCGGAAGCAGAATCGGAAGAAGAATATATACTTTCCAGAGAATGGAAAGAAAGTTTTTCCCCGTTTTCTTTTACAGAATGAGGAACAGGAATAATACAGTTCAAGGTGGAATAACGCATAAAAAGCCTTTATTGAAAATAAATTTTTGTTTTATTTGAGGCAATGAAAAAAGTCATCCGGAACAAAGAAAAAAAATAGCAACAAAGTTCTGTGAATGGTAATTTGGTACGGGTGCGTAAACAACCGCTCAAAATACTCATCTCATTTTCAGGCTGCTACCCACAGCGGTAACAACCGGAAATACTCCATTTGCAGAACAAAGTCAATAACTTTTCAGACTTTTGGGGACTTTTGAAATTTCCTCATTTCATGGTAAAAGCAATATAACACCATAAAAAAGAATTGCAAGAAAAAATAGAAAAAAATCTATTTCTTCCCGGTGTTCAAGAGATAAATAAGAGAAAAAAAATTTCCGCCCTTGATTATTGCCGGATAAAGAAGTATAATATTAGGGAGGAAACATACATAATAAAGACAGAAAGAAAAATAAAAATGCTGAAAATAAATAAATTATCCGTACTTCTCAATCTGTTCATTTGTTTTATGGCAGGAATTCTTGCAGGACAGGAGGAAGTAAAAATCTCTTTTGCAAAAGGCAAATGGGATAAAAGCAAATGGCTGGAAGTAAAAAGTCCCCGTTGGAGTTATCTGGGGAAAATGGTGCAGAATGAGGATCATATCATCAATCAGACGCCTGATCTTCCGGATGAAGTCATCTTTAAAAAATATGGCAACAAAGTCTATTCCGGACTTATGTACGATAAAGTTTTTTCCGGGAAAAAAGTGATCATCCGGTCAAAAATGAGTTTTGATCACCGTATGGCCCCTCTGATCGTCATAGCGGAGGAACTGGGCAAAAGCAAAGAGGGGATCCCGGAATTCCGGGAACATTTTGAGATCGTGCTTTACGATCAGGGGTTGAATATATGGCATCACACCTATAAAGACGGGAAACCCTCCTGGCATAAGGCGGCATTCCTGAAAGTGGATTATCAACCGAAAAAGATCTATGATTTGGTTATTACTTTGCACAAAGCAAAAAATATCATGCAAATGACGGTGGAATGTGATGGAAAAGTTTTCGGTTATCAGGATAAGGCTCTGCCGGAAAAATTCTATGCCGGGATCATTGGCTGTGAGGGCCGCTGCAGATTTTATGATTTCCGTGTAACAACTTTCCCACATAGAAAACCTGCCAGAAAGCCTGCAGCAAAAAGCAAGATCTGATCGCGTTCTTCTTGTCGTATTTTTTTCGTTCCAACCTGCGGAACGCTTTATTTATTTGGAGTTCTTTCCCCATTTTTCAGGGGAAAGAACCTCTTTTGTTTACAGGAAAATTACTTATTCCAGGGATATTTGATCTCCAGAACTTTTCCACCCTGTTTAGCGGACATTTCCGCATAGATACCGGGAATGGTCATACGCAAACCTTCCCGCAAGGATATGGGGGCGGGTCCGCCTTTGACCAAAGCCTGGAAAAAGTGATCCAGAAGAGCGTAATCCATACCGCCGTGACCGGTGGCTTTGGGATTATCCGCATAATCCAGCGGCATATATTCCCCGGTCTGTTCCAACAGTTCCCCGGCTGAATAGAATTTTGTGGAGTTATACCGGATCTTGGGACCGGTAGAGCCCCGTTCACTGGAACGTTCAAAATACCCTTCCGTACCGAATACGCGATAGGCGTGATTCCCGATCCTGGCACGGCATCTGCCGTTACGCATCAGACGCACAACAACTCCGGAGGGAGTACGGAACTGAGCGCACTGCATATCATCTTTGGGGAATCCCCCGTAAGATTCAATGGGAGCCTGGGGCCCGGTGCCGAAGCAGGAAACTTCCGCAAGATCTTCTTCCATAATGGCAAGGAGCGGACCCAGAGAGTGGGTGCAGTACCTTATGGGGCAGAGCAATCTGCGCCAGTTGCCGTTTTCTGTAAGGAACTTGGAGGTGGCTCCGCTGCTCCAATGGATGTATTCGGCTTCCATGCAATAGGGTTTCCCCAGAAATCCCCGCTGATACAGGTCTTTGAGCATAACGGAAAATTTTGCCTCATTGGGATTTGCCCCGGTGGAGAACATACCTTTGGAAGTTTTTGCCACTTCCCAGAGCATATCGGCTTCTTCCAGATTGGCCACAACGGGGATATCGCTCATCACATTGATATTGCGGCTCAATCCATCCGCACAGAACTGGGCATGGACATCCGCTCCGGTTTCCACAAGAAGCACATCCAGTTTTGCCTCATCAAGCATTTTATGAAAATCTTCATAGAAAACGGTTTCCGGGAAAGACTCACACATGGGTTTCGTCTGCTGGAACTTTGTTTCATACCAGTTGGAAGGGATAAGATCACATGCGGCAGCAGGGATCACCAGATCGGGGAAAGAATCTGCTGCAAGTTTGAACATATTACGGCCACGGTGTCCGAGACCAACCACACCTAAACGGAATTTTGTCATTTTTTTCCTCTGCTTTCTTTTGTTATTCGCCCCACGCCATATTGCCCAGGAATCCTTCCGCATAGAATGTACCGGTATAACCGGCTTCAACAGCCGTTTTTACAGCCAGTTCGATCCTCTGCATGTGATCGGGCAAAAAGTTGGGGTAATAAGAATATGTATATTGTTCATGGCTTGCCATATTCATCACTTCACAGCCGCTTTTCAAGTTGGCTTCGATATTGCTTTTCACCTTTGCGGCGGTCTGATCCAGCGGGGTAAGATTGCTGCAAACTGCGCCGGGACCGGTGATAACAAGCCCCATAAGCGGATCATAGTAGTTGCGTTCACTTCTCAAATAACTTTCCAGTTCATGATCTTTATAGTAAAGGGCAAGTCCCTGTGTTCCGGTCTTCCGGTCTGCGCCAGACGTGGAACGCTCCTGCACCTTTTTCATATCTCCGCCCCCGGTGCGTTCTGCAAGGGAGGGTCCCCCCATTACACAGGGCCGCATGAAAGAAGGATAACAGCGCACGCCGCGTTTCACACACTCCTGTGCCACAGTAGGGTGGATGTTGCCCCAGTGGATCACTACCGGCGGGATATAACTTTCCTCTCCGGCAAAGCGCACGATCTCATTCTGTACCATATCCCAGTCTTTACCGAACTCTTCCGGGTTGCTTTCCAGATAGAGGCGGTCGGGGAATTCACTTCTGGCATGGAAAGAAAATTTCAGCCAATCGGAGTTGTCGATAAATTCCTGTTTCCAGGTATCAGGCATCTGATCCAGCGTGAAGGATTTATCATGGTCATTATAATAAAAACAGTTCAAAGTGACTTTGAAAGGATATTTGTTCCGAATCTCTTTCAAACCTTTGAGATAGAAATGGTCAAAGGCACTTTTGGGGCGTTCTCTTGCAAGATCGGTAAAAAGGAAACTGTGATCGTCAATATAGAAATTGAATCTCTTGAAAGATTTTTTATCCCAGACGACGGTGATTTCCTGTGAATAACGCCCGAAAGGAGTCATTTCGCTTACAGTAATATTATTAAATTTTTCTGTAAGAGCCACCTCTTTATAAAAGCGTCTGCCGACCATTTCGGCATTTTCTCCATTGACTTGCACGGGTCTGCCGCTTCCGAAACCTTCCAGAAGGATGGTCAGAGAGTCGGTCGTTTCCGTCCCGTGATTGTGATTGAGGATCGCCCCCTGGCGGATACTGGTTATTTCAATCATTTTTCCATCCTTTTTATTTTTCCCATGCAGTATTGCCCATAAATCCATCACTGAAAAATACAGGTTCATACCCGGCTTCCACAACAGTCTTTACAGCAAGATCCAACCTTTCAAGGTGGTCAGGCAGATAGTTGCAGTAGTAAGGGAATGTGTACTGCTCATGGGTGGCGATATTCACATATTCCGCACCGGTAGCCGTATTGGCATCAATAAATTCTTTTACTCTGCCTTCAATCTGATCCAGGGGGACAAGGTTACAGCAGACAGCCCCGCCGCTGCGGATGACAAGGCCCATAAGGGGATCATAATACCCCCGGTGTCTGGCAAGATAACTCTTTTCTTCGTGATTTTCATAGTAAAGGGCAAAACCTTCCAGATCATTTCTTTCCTTGAAGAATTCACGGGAGGGCAGTTTGGTCATATCTCCGCCTTTCATACGGGCGGCAAGACTGGGCCCGCCCATAACGGTAGGCCGCATGATGGGAGTATAGTTGGTCACACCTCTGTTCACACACTCCTGGGCAACGGTGGGATGGATATTGCCCCAGTGGATCACGGTGGGGGCGATATAGGATTCTTTTCCGGCAAAACGCACGATCTCATTATATACTTCATCCCAGTCCTTTCCGAATTCTTCCGGATTGCTTTCAAGATAGGGGCGGTCGGGGAATTCGCTTTTGGAGTGAAAAGAAAATTTCAGCCAGTTGGAATTGTCGATAAATTCCTGTTTCCAGATATCGGGCATTTTATCCAGTGTAAAATGTTCCGGATCATGGTCATTGCGGAAGAAACAGTTGAGAGTGACTTTGAAGCCATATTTATCATGGATATTTTTCAATCCTTTCAGATAGAAATGGTCAAAGGCACTTTTGGGGCGTTCTTTGGCAAGATCGGTAAAAAGGAATACATTGTCATCAATAAAAGTATTGTAGCGTTTGAAAGATTTTTTATCCCAGAGGACGGTGATCTCCTGTGAATAAAGTCCGAAAGGAGTCATTTCGCTTACAGTAATGTTATTGAGTTTTTCTGTAAGAACGACCTCTTTGGAAAAGCGTCTGCCAACCATTGCGGCCTCTTCCCCATTTACTTTCACAGGTCTGCCGCTGCCGAACCCTTCCAGAAGAACGGTCAGAGACTTTTCAGTTTCCGTTCCGTGATTGTGATTGAGGATCGCTCCCTGACGGATATTGGTGATTTCTACCATGATTTTCTCCCTTTTTACGGTTTATAAAAAAACATCTGTATTTTTTTATTACATCACTATACTTGAACTTTTTATAAATTGCAATATAGTATTATAGCATTTTTGAGCCAAATAAAAGCATTTTATCAACTTTTTACAAAAAAAACTGAAAAAAATGAAAATAGAAGAAAAACTTTATAGAGAAAATTTCCTGCAGTCCCTTGTTCCGTATAAAACAGATGAGGAAAATATCTTTATCCAGTACTATTTTGACTCTCTCTGGCACGGCGGCTATCAGACCTGTTCCAGTACGGAAAGTCCCCATGCCATCATTTCCCTCGTTACCGGAGGTGATGTCCTCTGTACTGATCCGGCGGGAAAAACAATACATATTCCGGAAAATTCCCTCTATATCATCTCTGTTGCGAAAAAAGGGTATTCCTATAAAGTACCGAAAAATTCCTTCTGGCAGAGAAAATGTGTCCGCTTCCGCAGAAATGCTCTTTTTGATCTTCTGGCAAACCGTTTTTTTCAGAAAGACCACCTTGTTCTTTCCCTGAAAAATCCGGAAAGGATCGGAAAAATCATGGATGAATTCAAATCCGTTCTGGAAGAAGACCCCATGGCGACCTCGGAAATAAGCGGTCTTTTTATGCGTATTCTCTGCGAGATCCGTTCCCAGATGGATTTTCAGCACTTTCCGGAATCTTTGCTCAATGCACTGGATTATATTCAACTGCATTATAAAAACCCTGCCCTGTCCCGGCAGGAAATCGCCTCTGCCGCCGGAATAAGCACAAGAACATTGAATAGATACTTTACGGAATACAGAAAAGATTCCCCCGCCAATCTCATTGGCACACTCAGGCTGGAATATGCAAAAAGTCTTCTGGAACGCTCTCTTCTGACCATTAAGGAGATCGCTTTGGAAAGCGGTTTTTGCAGTGCCAATTTCTTTACAAGGCGGTTTCATCTGCATTACGGCATTACACCGCTGGAATATAGAAAAAAGCATTTTTCCGGTGGAAAATTGTAATTATGCAGACTTTTATCCAATCCCCCGGACAGAGGGGATCAGTTCAAAAGATCACTGCGTTCAATGGGGAGGATCCGGACATCATCCAGATCCGCTTCTCCGTAAACGAAAAATCCCAACCGGAGAACTTCCGTACCTCTTACCGGATAGTTCACGCTGAAAGACTCCCATTTTGTTTTATTTTGAAGAGTAAACGCCTGAACCTGAACACGCTTCATAAATTTTCCGCTCTTACGGTCATAGAGGAACATATTTACAGCGATCCTTCCCGAGCCTCTGGCAGAAAAGCGGATGGAAAGATCCTTTGAATAGTTTTCCGGAAGAATGATTTTCTGATAAATGCCTTCTTTTTTGATATGCAGGAACTTTTCTCCGGCAAAAGCATCTCCCTTTACAACGGCACATTCGCCACCCCGGTACTCCCTTGACCAGAAGCGGGGTTGATCTTTCAGGATCGTTGTCCCCCCTTTTCTCTTCAAAGAGATTTGAGAAGCTTCTTCAAAGGAACCGTTTTTAAGAATGATCGACACACGGTTGAATGCTTCAGGATTGCCGTAAGAACCATCGCTCCATGAGGAAAGTTCCTTTGTTCCATCTTTCAACCGGCGGGTACGGCATACATTGATACGCCACGGGGCATCCATGTAGGGAGCTGCTGCAAAGACTTTGCGGGGGATCTTAACTTCCGTAACGATCCGGTCTTTGAGGATAACGGTTTTTGATTGGATGGGGAAATTATACTTCGCATCTTTTTTTCCGGAAGCAGCGTCATAAAATTCATCGTAAATCACATCTTTTGAATTGATGATCCAGTGGGCAAAGCGTTTGAATACCGAAGCAGGATCGGCAAGAAAGATCTCAATGGAATTGTCATTGAAAACATCGCCGTCATGTTTTGTTTCTGTAAGCAGGATCTTATCCGGAGAATCTTCCAAGGCTTCTATACCCAGATAAATATAATCCGAATCGAAAAGCACCCGTGCATGGGTCTGTTTTGTCAGGTTAGTCTTTGTATGGGCGACATTCCGGACAAAATCGCCTGTGACCGGAGCGTTCTGCCATGAAAGTTCATCCAACTTTCCGTCAATAACGATTTTTCCATTTCTCCATGCAGCACTTACGGAACTATTTACAGCACTCTGATATTTCTTTGCCGCCTCCAGCCAGAGAAGCCGGAAATATTCCGCTTCACGCCGGATCCTGCCGGCTGTTACGGCATCGCCGGAGGCTGCTTTATTGGCTTCTTCAAGATATTTGACCAACTGTTCTTTTGAGCCTTTTTTTGCCAGACAGCGTCCGATATCCGTTCCCGGCTGCCGGTAACAGATATGGCCGGGCGCATCAAGATACAGTTCCGTCAGAAGTTTCCTGTACTGCCGCATGACATTCCACGCCTTCCCGTAATAACGGGAGGAAACATCCTCCAGGACTTTCCGGTAATCCTGATCCGGATTCCAGAGCAGACGCGCAGTCAGATAAACACTCTGCCACTGGCAGCGCCAGGATTCCCGGAACATGGCAAGAGTGGGCAGATTTTTCGGAAAGTTGCCCTCCGGAGTCGTCACAAGATAGACAAGACCGGAAACAGAATGTTTTTTGAAATACTGTATATCCCCTGCCATGACCGATTCAATGGGGAGATAAAAATACGATGCGTCATCCAGCAGAGTTTCCTGATATCCCCGTTCCACCAGAGAATTTCCGAATTTTCCCCAGTCGGAATACAATTTCCGGAAGCGTTCATTCCTTGAACAGGAATTGTCGCCCAGATGGTGTCTGTAACAGCGGTAATGATCGCAAATGCGTATTTCAAGAGAAGGATCGGGTTTGACTCCCCGGGGCGGATCCTGATAAGTCTGGTAAGCCCATGCAAGGAGGCGTGCGCCGGGGTGTTTTTTATGAACTTCCGCGGTAACGCGGTTGATGAATTTATAGAACCTTGTTGTAACGATCCCCTTTGCCTTTTCCTCCGGATGTTCGTCTTTCCGGCATTGGGCACATTCACACCATACGGGCACATCGTTGTTTCCGATAAGATACTGTTCCGTGGCAGGGTCTGCTTCAAAGGCGCGGCATATACCGGCCACCACCATTTTCAGAACTTCCGGATTCGTGAGACAGGGTTGGGAAAGCCACCGAACCACACGCCCGTTTTTATATTCCACCTGACGGATGCGTTTACCATTTACCAGTGCAAAATATTCAGGATGTTTATCAAAAAGCCGGTCGGGAACCAGTTCCGCAAGGGTGTGACCGCCTGTATAAATGATCGCGCCACGCTCTTCCAGTTCTTTCCTCCACATGGAATATGATCCCTTGTCCGTAACAAGCTGCATCCTGTTCCGGACGATCCAGTTCCATGTATCCAGATAACGCCCCCGGAAAGAATGGACATGCTGGATCGTGCGGGTGGAAAAGAAAGGCTTTTCCTGAATACTTCCTGCGGGAACTGAAATTGTTTTGGAAACAGGGCAGTACTCCTCACCCGGGTAAAACCAGCGGACACCTAAATATTTTTCAATGAAAGCAAATGTTCCATACATTACCCCTCTTCCGGTATTTGCACCGATCTCCATTCCTTTGTCTGTTACAGTGATCCGGTATCCCTCATTTCCCAGAGAATCATCTTTCAGCAGGCGCAGTTTTACAGGGACAAGTCCCTTGATCTCCTTTTCAGAAACGGGACACGGAACTTTTCCTGCACTTTTTCCAATATAGGAAGCAAGTTCGGAAGCGGCGAAACGGACTGTGGGAGGCGCATTGACTTCTGTAAGAATACTGCAACGCACTTGAGAATTTCTGACAAGGTCAAGAGTTTCCGCAGAGAACAAAGAAACAGTCCATAAAACAGCGAGAAGTGTGATAAATTTCAGCATTGGAGCGTTCTCACCCTGTATGATATATAATTTTCCGTGGGGAAAACTGTATCAGTTTGCTTCCCCGCCGAATCTTCCGCCTGTCCAGCGGATGGAGTTCCCATAGGGCTGTCCAACCCGGATGTAGCATCCCAGAGAATTGTCATTGTAAGCAAAAAATCTGTTGCACTTGCGGGAGCCTGCACGCATATCCCCATAAAGGATGTTGATGGATCCTTCATGGCGGAACGCATCGGCAACCCCGTTACCGGCGGAAGTTGCCGGAGAGGAGCGGACAGACCATATCCCGTCCTTGGAGGCGGCATCCTTGGTATCCATAACCACATAAAGGACACTGGGACGGCGGATTTCAGCAAGTCTGGCACTGGAAGGCTCCCAGCGGCCTGTCTTGGCCCAGTTTGCCCCCAGATTCATGTAATTATATCCGTATCCGGTACGAATGGAGGTACTTCCGTTGGAATACATCTGTTCGTATGTGGTATCCGTTAAAGCAGAGTCTACAAAAGTCTTTGCGGAAACATACTTTGCATAATTAACGAAAAGTTGATTATATGTGTACCCCCCGTAATTGTAAGAAGAGTGGGCGGGGTAATATTCCCGGTTGTCAGACAGATACATCCCGAATCCCAATCCGATCTGTTTGAGATTGTTCAGACAGGAAATATTCTGGGCTTTCTGCCGTGCCTTGTTCAATGCGGGAAGAAGCATTGCAGCAAGAATGGCGATGATGGCAATAACCACCAAAAGTTCGATAAGGGTAAAATTTTTGCGTCGCATAATATACATTATGATATCTCCTTTGAGTTTGTTTTTGTTCTGTTTTAACCTTTCCATATTTCTTTCATTTCCCATTTTGTGCGGAAAAAAATGCTTTTCCATTTCACATAATGTATATTATGCGACGCAGAAAAACACAAAAAAGCAATGGAACACTCTGTTTACAAATATATTATACACAAAGAAGGTATTTTTTCAAGAGGTGATCAAAGAAAAACGGATATTTTTTTCAATTTTTTCCCTTTTCCGTAAAAAATCTTCCTGGCAAACCATACCGGAAATATCCATCCCTTTCTCATCCGGGAAACTCTTCCTCCGTCTGGGAGATAGGGGCTTTTGACCAGTCAATAAGTTTTTTATTTCCTTTTTCATCCACAGCCACAAAGGTACATTCCGCCTGAAAACGGATCTCACTGCCTACGACGACCAGAACTTTGAAAGAAAAACTTGTCTTACCTTTTCTGGGTTCGATACAGTTGAACACAAGCAGTTCGCCGGTGTGAATGGGTTTATGGAAAGAGGCTTCCGAAATACGCCTTGTCACAACTTTCGGTTCTCCGGTAGCCCAGATGGCATATACACTTGCGGCTTCATCCAGCCAGTACATCAGTTGTCCGCCGAAAAGATTCCCGCTTACACCAAGATCCAGCGTTTTACAAATATGCGTTGTTATTTTCATTTTGATTTCCTCTGTGCATTGATTCAGAATGTAAGCAAAAGTAAAGAAGCATTTTCTTTTTCAATACGCTTTGTGATTTTCAAACCGCATCCGGCACAAGCCTTTTTGATGCTTACGGGCGTATCGGGAAAAACCGGGACAAACCGGTCAAGATACTCGATATCCTCTTTCCTTGTCTTATCCAGAGAAAGCACAACTTTCCCCTCCGGAAGCAAAAGAGAAGCGATTTTCTCCAAAGTAGCCTCTTTATCCTCCATGTGCAGAAAAGTAAGGGAGGAAAAAATCCTGTCATACTTTCCGGGAATAAAACAATAAGGAAATGCACCGCATAAAAGAGTACGGTGTGGCGTTCCGGGAACGGAAGAAAGATTTTCCCTTGCCCTTACAATGGAAACAGGCGAAAGATCCAATCCCGTATATTCCCTGCAGGATTCCAGCACAGCAGCGGCAAGTCTGCCTGTTCCGCAACCGATTTCCAGAACTTTTTCTTTTCCGGAGAGGTCAAGAAGAGAGAAAAACTCTTTCCCGTCCCACTTTTCCATATATTCTTTCATTTCCGGAGGATCCCGGAAGGGATCATTCTCCTCCCGGACAAGTTCATCATAATGAAAAGCGATTCTATCCATATTCTGATTTATACTCTCATCCATACAAAACCTCATTTCTGAAAATACTCTTTGGAATAATATAATGCAAACTTCTTTTCAATACAATACTCTGCCGGGAAAAGTTCGCTTTTTTTATAAAAAAAACAAGGATAAAAAAGAATCTGCAAGATACAGGTCAATAACGGAATGCGTTCTGCATCAACTCCTGCTCGCCCCGCCCGATTCCGGCTCTGGATGCATATTCATGCCATTGAGATACGATAGTTCTGATATGGGCGAGTTCTGCTTCCGCATTCTTCTGTTTCAACCTGAAATAAGGGGCAACTTCAAGAACAAGGTCAAAGTCCAGTGAATTATCATACCCGTTGATATTGAGAGTTAGCCCACTTCCCGCCGCAGATGGATTGACGTCATACGCAGGAGAAAGACGCCATCCACCGTTTTCCAAAAGGAACCCGTGATTTCGCAAGTGATCATCCGTATTGCTGACAGCGACAGAAAAAACAATTCTCTTCCACAATTCCTGCAGATCCTGCTGCGGGTTACTCCCGCTTTGAATAATGAACTCAACCAAGTCAAGATAACTTTCACCACTGTCAGCATTTGCGCCATCATTCCTGCCGAGAAGTGTCATTGCCGAAGCAAAATGAATACGTTCAGTTCCTTTTCTGTCAAAACGTTTGGTCAGAAATGTGGAACCATATTTTGAAAACTTTTCCAACTTGAATTCCGAAGTCCTGATCCCGCAGTCTTTCATCATCAGCATGGTTGCAAATTCCCATGCTGCGGTATTGCCTGTATCGTTGTGTGCCGGAAATTTAGCAATCCAAAGGTTTCCGTCATTATCACAAACATTGGCTTTCGGCCGGGCTCCTCCCAGAGAAGAACCGGGAGCGATCAGCATGGAAAGCCACTTATTTTCGTTTTCGATATCAGACTGTTCCAGCTGACGGCACGCTTCTTCCAATTCTCTCAATCTGGTCCAGGGAGGCGCTGCCATTGCGGTATCATCGTTTATATAGTTTCCTTTTTCTTCCAGTTTGAACCGTACAGCCCCCATCCGGGTCGCATCATAAACCCCCAGAAGATAGTCAGACTCAAAAAGCGGATTGACTTTCCGTTTTTCCTGTCGTGCACGGATTGCCTCTCTGCGCTGCATAAGTTTCCGTCCCCAGCGGTCAGGTGCAGAATCCAGAAAAAGTCCAAAGTTCTTTTTATTTGTAAATTGAGGTCCTTTATAGAGTTGAAGATCCGGATCAAGAGATTGATCCGGATGCTTCAGCAGATAGGTATGGTCATATTCAAAGGTAAAATTTTCACTTCCCCGTGTAAAAAAAGAAATGAGTGTCCCCATGAATTCATCATTGAAGTAAGTAAGAATTTTCTTTTGAGTGTTCATTATCGGTGTCTCTTTGATGCTCTTGCCCGTTGAGGCAAACCTGCATCCTGCAATTTTCTTCCAAGTTCATCATCGGCGGCAACCTGAAGTAAATCTTGTTCAAGCCCCAGAGTCACAAGCACTTGAACATAACTTCCGATTGCTACCGTCGGAGAACCTTTTTCAATCTGACTCAACGTCGCAATGCTGATTCCCGCCCGTTCCGCTTCCAGTTTGGCAGTAATATTACGACGCAGTCGTGCGAGGTGCAGTTTTTCGCCAAGGTCCTTCAATAAAAGTTGAGTTTTTGGTAACAGTATGATTTGCTGCTTTGCCATAATGATATCCTTTTGTTTTATAACTATTGATAAAATAGCATATAAAACGGATAAGTCAAGTTTTATAACGAGTTATTTATTAAATTAAGCGAATTCTTTTTGACACTCTTCTACCTGCAGCCACTTTTTGACAGAAAATGCAAAAATGAGCACTTTTTCTTTTAATTTCTTCTTTTGCTTGATTTCAAGCGTCCCATCATTGATCTTACGGATGATCGTCGATCTGGAATAACGGGTAAGTTCCATGACTTCTTTGATGGTAAGCAATTTTTTATTGTCTTCAATGATTTCCTTTTGTTCCTTGCAGCTGTCGCAAAGCAATTCATGAATATCAATGCCAGCATCTTTCATTGTATTCATGATAAAACTTTTTGTCGCATCAGGGAGCATCTCCCATTTTCTAAGATCGTCCATATTAATCTCCTTCAGTTTATTTATCCCCCGGATACAGCACCATGCTGCATCCGGGACTCTGAAGGATAAATATAGCACAGATTTTTCTTTGTTTTTGAAATGTGCAATTATTAAAAAGGCGGGTTTCAGACTTGCAATTTTTTGTTACCGCGGCCACCAAGTTTCCCATTTTTTTGACTTTCCCATTCTTTGTAGGAAGTGAGGCCGGAAGATAAATGTGCGAGAAGAGCAAAGACTTCTATTTTAAGCTCGTCCTGCTGCATTAATTTGAGAAATGCTTTTTCATATTCGGCGATAAATTGTTCGCACCCCTCTATCGCAATACCCATTACACTTTTACGCCATACGTCAGTAAGAAATTCTCTTGTCATATTTAAGTCTGCACAAAGGTCATCCAGAGAATCAGCGTTCTCTTCAAGGTACTTCTTGATCATGGAATTATCCCAACGATCCTGATATTTTTTTATGTTCTCCTCAAGATGTCTTTGTTTTTTAAGCGCTCCTTCGTATTCTAACAGAAAATTATGACTTCTTTTTGTATCATTGGGGCTGAGCAGGACTTGATAGAGGATCCGAGTGAGCATTTTCCAATTTCCGGAAAAAGAGCTGCACTCAATATTTCGGCTTAAAACCCGATCCCAGAGCGGAAATGCAAAATGCAAATCAAATTTTTTTTCGAACGTAAATTTCAACCATATTACCAATGACAATCTTTCATAAAATTTGGAGAAAGACGCACTAAAATTTTTACAAAAAAGGTAACATATACAGGACAGAGTATGCCAATAGTCTTTTGCTTCCATACAGCAAAGAAGTGATTCCAAACATGTATTCATTTCCAGCCATTTTCTTCTCCAGGAATCTATTTTATTTGTTTTCTGAGAACCATTTTCTTTTTCAAGCATAATTCCCCAATTGGAAAAAATATCTTCTATAGAACTATTTTTGTGGACCTTATTGATAATGGCTGCGAAATTGTTCAATTTGGCCTGACTGTTCTGGCGTTCTTTTCCTGCAAGTATTTGACCGGCGATCGTCTGGAAACGCCTTTTATCTAAATCTATATCATTTGAGCATAGAGAGTATATCGCCCATAGTTCATTGCCGAAATCTTTTCTGTTGGGCGCGAATTTTGGTAAAGATAGTAGGTCGAGTTCCGGCAACTTTATATGCAGCTCACTCGCAAATTCGTTTATTTCTTGTATGTCACACCGAACATTCATTAGGCTGTCCTTTTATTGTTTTGCTTACTATACTGCCGATTTTCATAAAAATCCAGAAAATTAAAAAAAAAATTATTTTTTTAAATAGATCAGAGTTGTTTTTTTTGAGTCAAGGAGATTCATGTTTTTATGTCATCATGATTCATATCAAATAATTATAAGTCGTTGATTGTAAATATTTTAAACTTGACAAGCTCTTTGTTGCATACTATATTAAGCGGAGAAAAGAATCAACGAAAGGAGTTGTTGTATGAAAAATGCAAATCATGGTGATGCTATTATCACGCGCAAAAACCGTGACAAAATGATCAACGAGAGAGTTGTTGCTGAACAGATCCTTCAGAAACACGTACTGATTTTTTACCGGGGGAATTTCTTCCGGTATGTTCCTGAAGCAAAGATTTATAACAATGAGAGTGACAATTCGCTGAGGATTTTGATCGGCGATGAGGTGCCAAAAATTTGTGAAGAAGAAAGCAGTGAAGATATTTCCAGTCTGCTGACGCAAAATGTTATAAATGGGATTAAAAACTGGCTTTGTTCTCTGGCAGAGGATGACGTTGCTTTTGCCGAAAAAAAATTTATTTATCATTGCAGAAATGGTGTTCTTTGTTATGAAAACGAGCGTATTATTTTGAAGGAGCATTCCCCTGATTTCAGAAGCTTGTGGAGAAGCGATATTGTTTATGACCCCAAGGCAGTTCCGGAACGTTTTATTGCTGAGCTCCTGACGCCAGCTTTATCCCAAGATCAAATTGAAATTCTCCAGATGTACATGGGACAATGCCTGTTCGTCCAAAATACGTCTCAGACTTTTCTGTTGCTGACAGGAACGGCAGGCGCAGGAAAATCCACATTGGCATCGCTCATAGAAAAGTTGATCGGTCGGCCCAATTATGGGACGATCCGTTTAGGACATACAAACGGACGTTTTGAGTTGTCACGCTTAATTGGACGCAGTCTGCTCACTGCAAAAGATGTCCCGCCCAATTTTCTTTCTCAAAGCGGCGGAGCAAATTTGAAGGCGTTGACCGGTGATGATTTTATGGAAGTAGAGTTCAAAAATTCGAATGCGATAAATGAAATACGGGGCAGTTTCAATGTAATCATCACAAGCAACAGTATTTTGAGATTGAATATCGCATCCGACATAGACGCATGGCGCAGGCGGATTCTGTGGCTTGATTATCGCAATGCACCGGTAAAAGAAAAAATTGCAAATTTTGCCGATACCTTGTTCCAGAAAGAAGGCTCAGGTATTTTGAATTGGGCTCTGGAAGGCTTAATGAAATTGAGTAAAAACGGATGGCTGATTCCGAAAAGCAAAGAACAGATGCGGCAAGTAAACTTCCTTTTGAAAAGTTCAGATCCTGTTAGAACATTTGTCCGGAATTTCATCTGTACTTCTGCAGTTGACCGCTTGCCGACGGATGAATTGGTAAAGGCTTACGGATTTATCAGTGAACACTACCGCTGGGACTCGATCCCCAGAAGGAAACTGGAACTGCAATTAAAAACATTAATACCAGAAATTTACAACGCATATCCCTCCAACACAATAATCCGGAGAGGAAAACGCTGCCGTGGATATCTGGGGATACAACTGAAACTGTCAGCCGACATAATAGAAAAAATGAATGCAAATTCAAAATAACCGTACAAGTGTAACTACTGTACAGAAAGGAAAAAAATGAATATTACAAAATTACCGGATGTACCGGACATTACCGTATCCCCGCAAATGACTGCTGATTTAATCAGAGAAAAAACGGCATTGCCCCTTTCCATGGAGTTTAAGACCTATCTTGAGAAAGTCTCTTCCTTTGAGGTGGAAAAGTTTCTTTTTGCCCCGGAAGACCTTGTTTGGATGACCAAATATTTTGATTCGGCGAACTCTGCTCATTGGGGATATAACTATGATTTCGTTCTGAAACAGGAAGCTCAATTCCTGTTACCATCGCCACTGAACTCAACTTTTCCTGTGCGAAATTTTCTGCTCCCGATAGAGAGATGGAAAAAGTTCAGGAATTATTTAGGATGTCCATGCCTGATCTTTGGGCTGTTGGCAGCATTGTTTTTTCGATTAATGCAGGCGAAGTCAGATATTGATCTGGCAGAGGTTGTCCGGATCACATTTTCTGGTAAAACTGTGTTAGAAATGGAAAAGGAATTTTATTTTTTAATTACAGGAGGCGGTTTTGATGATTTATGTCAATGAACGTTGTATTATAAACTGGGCCCTTTCTGCACGTGTGCGTAATGCTTCTCAGATAGATCTTATGCTGCGGAATCTTTTGAGTGCAGGAAGATTGGGGCAAGTCTTTCAAGGAAGACAGGAAGGATGTTATTTTATCCACCCTTCGGGAGAGTTTAATGTCACAGACCGGCAAACCTATGTACCGCGCAAGCCAAATTTCTACCCTGCAATGCTCCGCAGTATGAAAATCTTGCCCTTACTCCCCCAAATGGAAGTTGCTCCGGAAGTTCATTTTTATCCGGACAAGCCTTGTGATATCCATGATTTTATATTTCCCATGCTGCGGCTTTATCGGCTGTGGCATGGGATGAAGACAAATACACGGGAGAGTATTGAAGAAGATGATCTTGGGCTTGCAGAACAATGCAAACTCTTTATGGATCAATACACTGCCGGGTGGCAAAAACTTCCAGGACAAAATTACAATGAAGTTCGAACGCTTAATGGAGAAAATATTTTTCTGCCATTTTCCCAGTATCAGCACCCCTCGTATATGGTTTCGCTGACGGTCTTTGAATATGCGGCACAACCCGAGCCGATCTTCAGCCCAACAGCATATAACAGTCCGGATTTACTCCTGACATCAGACCCTGGTGTTTTTAACAAAAATCTTCAAACTGTTTTTGTCGATCAGCTGGAGCTTATTTTCATGAATGTTAATCTGCTTCGTTTTAAAAATTTACACTGGCTTTTGCTTGATGATACCAAAAGTTCATATAGAGAAGCAATTAACTTTGCCTCAAAAGCGCGTAAAGAAAACTTGAACCTCGACTTCATAAAAATTAATAAAAATGGGAAAGAAATTGAGCAGTTTACTATTCCCCGGCTGGTTAAGGAATCCAAACTTACAGAGTTTGAACTGCCGGATAATCTGCCCTTTCATTATCTCGGAATGATCGACATCTTTGGAGAAGCAAATAGAGGTCATTTTATTTCTCCCATTCTGAGTAATGGCGGGTTCACAAAAGTTTTTTGTGATTCTGTAGATACGGCCCTTCAAATATTGGGTTCTTTGCTCCGGTCTTTAACAAGCGGGATATCTGAATACGCCGGATGGATTAATCTTTCAAGAGGCTTCAAATCACTTCTTCTGATAGATTTGGACTATAGAAAACTTGCCGCAAAACATTGCTGCAGCTGTGAAAAAGATTTCCTTTTCGTTTTTGATATTGCCAGCGTGGGGGGGATGAAAGGGAATGAAAAACTTCAGACAGCCATACGGGAAAATGATCCGGAGATTGCGGTGACATTAGCGACGAATAAGGCATTATCATCCTTAGGGCCGGTTATAGAAACATTGCAATCGAAGGATATTCCGATCCTGGTATTTGCCCCGGCAAACCTTCGGGATTCAGAGATTTTCGCTACTGCAGATACTTGGATAACAGCGACGAGGATTTCCAGCACCCCAGAGAAGATTGTTATAAAACAGGATAACGATTGTAAAACATTAGAGCGTATTGAGAACGGCTGGAAGGTGTGCAAAAGCAGTGAAGGTGATATTCAGGCTTCCAACCGGGAAACTGACCCACAACGTCAACTGTCAGAAATTAAACAGATTGATAAGCTGCCAGAACAGGAGGACTTGATATAAAATACATAAAAATTATATCAAAATGGCGAGACATAAATAATAAGATTGAAAAAGGTCGTAAACTATAGCAAATCGGCGTTGCTTTGTAGGCAACGCCGATTTGTGACTTCAATGAATTAAAACAAAATACCTATTATCTGGCAAGGGGGTAAGCTCTATCAAAGTACCATTAAATCATTATGACTGGACTACTAAACTCATTTGTTCCCATGAAAGATGGACGGGGTTGTTTTGGTGTTCAGCGTTTTGATCGTACACATGGGGGCACCTTGCTCCGGTGTAGCTTAGGTGCTTACCCGCAGTGGAAAGGTCTTTGAATGAACACCGTATTCCAACAAAATCTCAAATAAAACCTTTTTATCCGGCACACGACAAACCGTAATTTTCACCTGTTTATGACGCTTGTCAGCGGCAAGCAATGTCCGAATCTGCTGTTGTTTTTCAGCAACCAGCTGTTTAATCCCGATATTTTCATTTTCAGAACGTTTCAGCAAAAGTACCTTTGCCATTTTCTTTTTAGCATCCGGTCATTTGTGAAATTTCCACGCTCTAGAGCATTTTGCCCGTTTGAGTGCAGCACGGACAGGCTTAAATTCCTGCTCGATAGCTTTGAGCATTGCAAGAAATTCCTCGCAACTCAAAGAGCCATGCAGGGCATCCGGATTTAATACAGGACGATTCATAAGCTCTTTTAGTTTACGGACATTACCGAGTTCATAGGCATTTTTAATCTTCCGTGAAATCGAAAGACTCCAGTTTCAAAACGACACTGTTTTCTTTCGCAGCCCGGATCGTATTGTCGTCAAACGGTGTTTGAGAAGATGCCTCAATGTCGAGTTTCAGAGAAACCTCGATTCCCGGTTTTGTCGTAAACAGTGATACCAGCTCCTGCATGACATTCTGGAGTTGCAATGCTCCGGTAACGGGATCTAATTCAATGGTTCCGAAGAATCTTTTATATTGCTTTTTCGGCTGACCACCAGGCTGAACCGTAGAACCTCCCGCAGCGGGAGTTGCTCCACCGTTGCCACCAGTTTCCGGAATCACAGCACTTCCGCCACTTGCCGGATCACCAGGCTGGACAGGAACGGGAACTGGCTGAGCATGTGCCGCTTTATAATTGGCAGCAGCATCACACTCGATCAAGAGAGCACTATCGTCAATTTCCAGAGTAAAAACCTGTTCGCCGTATTTGAAGCCGAGGTATTTTTCTCCCTCTTTGCCATCCGCAAAACCGAAGTAATCACCTTTTGTCACGCCATCGGTCATTGAGCGGTCAAAAACATCTTCATTCAGCAGGCGCGGCATTTGATAATACGTACAACAATCCTGCCAAACTTTTAAGACAGAAACCTCGGTCTGACCGTTTTTGAAGTAGTTATCAGCCAGATGTTTTTTCAAGAACACCGGGGACCATCGCTGGATGATATATTCTCCTTCAGTAAGAACTTTTTCCACTGCTGAAGCGATATTACTGTTCGTTGTACCTATGCGTCTAACTTCAAAACCGACCTTGCTCGGACCATTTTGCTCAGGGATCATAAGGAACCGATAACACTCAAGCAGTGTTTGTTCCAAAATAGTAGAGGCGGCATCACATTCTTTCTTGGCCTGATTTATCTGGAATGTATCCAGATTCAGACGCATTGCTTCAATATCAGCAACAATTTCTTTCCACGCCAAATATATCCGACACTGTTCAAGGACACGACCGATATTGTTCAGATCTGGCGCCAGAAAGAAGAGGCGATTTCTGCGCAGACGCGGCTGTTCTCCGCGTCGTTCCAATATGGATTCAGCAGCGCCAAATGCAAGTCTTTTATCCGCACTGGAATAAGCATTACCAATTTCCGGAGGCAAAACGACCAAACGGGGACCGTTGCCGATTTCGTCCGGGATGTCTGCGTGAGAAGTAAAAACATGAACCCCTGCAAACAAATTACCATGTCCAACCAGCTTTGAAGTCGAATCTTTCAAAGTTTTATTCAAAAGAGTTAGATCAATTTTTGCTTTTCTGCTTTCCATTTCTCTGCGCAAATTCGGACGCGTATCAAACCAGAAGCGATCCACATCTGCAAAAAGATAATGAAGTTTGTCGCGCAGGCGTTTCAACACATCCTCATAAACAGATAAGCTCTGGTCAGGAATTGCGCTTCCAAGCAAAATACGCCCCATAGCGATCCCACGATGGCCCTGGGCAGAAGATGAAGGAGCGCTTCCCAGGAAGATCGTTCTGGCAGCACGACGGGCAGCAAAGATGCTGCCGAATCGAGTATCATTTCCGTCAATTCGGGCCGGTTCGGAACTGTCGCCATCAATTTCTTTGTCGATGATCGGGTCCCAGCCCTGGGGAAGATAATGAACGCTCTTAATTCGGACATTGGTATCTTCCAGCGGAATTGAGCCGGGCATAATCATGGGATCTTGGTCATTGCTGTTCCAGAGCCGGTGAATAATAATCGCCATATACTGCAGGACGCCGCGTGTTTTCTGGAATTTATCAAGAGTTGACCAGTCCTGATACAGTCGATCAAAAATTTCCGGGTGAATCGGATAGGATTTTTTCAGACGTTCAGCGTAGGAGCCTTCTTGAATTTCTGGCGGGAGCTTATCTTTGTTTTTGCGATAATAGTCTACAAATTCCTGACAGACGTTTTCCAGTTCTGCCTGATCGCCCATCGAGTCAAACAACCGGCGTCGGACAATTTCAAAAGATTCATCGGAGGCAACGGGCTTCCAGACGCTTTCGACACGCCCAAAGTATTTTTCGAGAGTATCCAAGACGCGCTGACCAAATGAACCGACAGCTTCTGTGTTGGATTCGGGAAGAGAGGCCAGCAGAATCGCATTGGGGACAGCTTTCACACTTTCTGTGAGAGACTGAATAAAGCTCATGTTGCTTTCAAATGTACCGGCAGACAAACGAGCCGAACCATCCAGCTGACGATAAAATGCCACCAACTCGTCAAGGAGCAAAACGCAGGGAGATGCTTTTTTCAGCAAGTCAATCATGACTTCTTTGCCGGGAGCAGAACCGGAGTCATCACTATCCTTTACCATATCATAGCCTTCTGCGCCCAGGAGTTGATAGGCGATCTGGCCCCAGATGGTTTTGATTTTAAGAGCTCCACGTTCCATCGGCTGATTCGGAGAAAGATTTGTCCCGTCAATAACAGCGATCCTGGCAGTTGGCAAATGGGTGATCCCCGCTTCATCCAGCAAGGAGGGAATTCCGGGGAGTTTATCCGTAGAAACCTTACGACTGGCCAGATGATAGACAGCGAGCAGCGTGTGAGTTTTACCACCACCAAAGTTGGTCTGGAGCTGAATTACCGGATCGCCAGCTTTGCCAGCAAGACGCTGAGCCACAGAAATCAAAAGCAGACGCATCCCTTCGGTAATATAGGTGCGGGCATAAAATTTCTCAGCATCCTGATATTCCGGTGTTGCGATTCCACGTGCTACTTGTGAAATATCTGCAGCAAACTCTGATTGTTTAAAAGTACCTTCCAGCACATCTTTGTGCGGACGAGCGATCTGTCTCCACGGTTTCATATTTTTTCCTCTACTTTCCAAGAATATGCTGTTGATGGTATTGCCATTGCGTCCATATCAACAACATGTAAATAATCTTTCATCGGTCCAAGTTTTTGAGCTAATTTCTCTTGAATATCTAAAAGAGGAACTATTTTCCTTTTAGAGCCATACAAACCAGAAGAATATGGGACTACAGGTGATTCAAAATGAAAGACAAACTTTATGCTAATATCTTCCATCCTAATCTTTTTTAAGAAGTCTTTACAACTTTCATCTGCTGAGATAAAACCAATGCACCAAACTCCGAAGAGAGTATCTCGAAATTTTTTGGCAACCTCTAAAATGATATGATCAATTGGAGGGGTTGATTCTTTTCGATAATCTTTAGCTTCTATTAAATAAAGACAATCTGATGTTTTGTACAAAACATCGACTCCTTTCAAACCTTCGTTTTTCTTTTGCCGTTTACATATTGAATAATCTTTGCATTCTTTTTTAGGACAGGAATGACTGCCACATTGAATACACTCACATTCCAATTGGAATGCTGTACTTAACTGCTGAAAAGTCTTTTGCGCATCAAATTTTTTTGCATTTTCTGGCAGTTCAAATGTAAATTTTAAGCTATCAACATCCATAGTGGCCTCAATATCTTGTTGATAGTATTCTATCTGATTGAAGCAATTCTTCATCAAGAGATGTAATATGTCGTAGATCAGATGTTTCATAACTTTGATCTATTGAACCATCAGGATGTAGTCCGATATAACGTACAAATTTATCATTATGTTCAAGCTTTGATAAATATTCCAATTCTCTCAGCAAGAATAAACTGTGAGTTGTCAAGAAAATTTGCACGCCAATTGAACCCAATTTTGCTATTACTTGAGCAAGAACTTTTATCAGAGCCGAGTTTTGGTTTGCTTCCGGCTCATCCCAAAACAAAATACTACCTGGTGCAATTGCTCCCACTTTTAACAACTGCAATATTTCACCCAGTTTGCGCCAACCTTCTGCCGCCATATCAACTTCAAAAGGTTTACCATTTCCACGTTTTTGCATCATAAAACGATTGGTTGCGTAATCCAAATAAAAAGTTGCTCCAATAGAGTTCTCGATAATAGAACATATTTCGTGGATAGCTATATTCTGCGAATCTAAACTTGGCAATCCTAAAAGCGATACCGTATCATAATATGTTTGATCATAAGGCATTTTTTCTTTATAAGTATTAAAAATGGAAATAAACCCTGGATAGATGGATAGGAGTTCTCTTGTCGGCAAAAATACCACGCCTGAAGTGATTAACTGTTTTGCAAAAAAAGGTTCATAATCAACCAGTTTTCTATTCTTTTTACCATATACAAAATATTTTTGTTTTTGCATGGAAAATTCAATAAAAAAGTTATCTCCTGAATTTCTGCGAACAAGATCCGATTTATTTTTAATACCAAAAATTTTCCTCGCAATATTTATAAATCTATCTTCAACTTGCAGTTTTTCATTATTTATAAATCTATCTTCAACTTGCAGTTTTTCATTATTATTTCCCGTCAACAATTTAAAAATTGAATACAACAGTTTTAATAGGTGTGTTTTTCCTGTTCCATTTGCACCTATTAAAACATTTATATTTCTTCCAAAATCAAAAGTAGCTGTTCGAAAAACTGTAAAATTTTGCAGTTTTAGAAAATTAGGATAATTAATGTTATCAAAAATTTCTGCACAAATATCGCTGTATTTAGGTATTTCTGTTTCAACAAAAATATCATCCCGAAACACCATGACATCAAACGAATTTTCTCTCTCTACATAAAGATAAAACGGACATGTGAATTTTTCAGCAACTTCGTTGGCATAGCTTTTAAATCTATCCGTAGGAAAACGTCTGGAATAACTAAGAACTTCGAAAACAGCGAGAGGATTTTCTGATACTCCAGGAGCCATAATTGTAAAATCAGA
>JAGBXB010000022.1 GCA_017629515.1 Lentisphaeria bacterium
CCCCCTGCCCTCTGCCCCGGCTGTCCCCACAGAGGAACCTATACCGTATTGCGGGATATGGGCTGCATCGTTGCCGGGGATATCGGCTGTTACTCTCTGGGCTTGATGCCTCCCTTCTCTGCTATTGACAGTATCGTCTGCATGGGAGCAAGTATCGGAACAGGTCTGGGCTTGCGTCATACTCTTCCGGAAGAAGAGGCAAGGAAAGTAGTCAGTGTCATCGGAGACAGTACCTTCCTCCACAGCGGTCTTACCGGACTTGTGGAAATGGCATACAACCGCCCCGCAACCGGACACGTTGTCATCATCCTTGACAACTCCACAACCGCCATGACAGGCTTGCAGGAAAATCCTGCCACAGGGCGTCATCTGGATATGTCTGCCGCTCCCAAAGTGGATCTGGAAGCACTTTGCAAAGCCGCCGGAATGGACTTTGTGGAAGTTGTGGATACCACAACGGAAAAAGCAAAATTTGAAGAGATGCTCAAAACCCACCTTGCGGAAAACCGTATCGGGGTCATCATCGCCCGCCGTCCCTGTATTCTTCAGGTGAAAAAACTTGCAAAAACGGCAAAAGCATAAGGAAGAGAGGAAAAAAATGGAAAAAAATAAACTTACCAACATCCTTTTTGCCGGTATCGGCGGACAGGGGATCATCAAGGCTTCCGATATGCTTACCATTGCGGCATTCCGCATGGGTTTTGATGTAAAGAAAAGTGAATTGCACGGAATGAGCCAGAGAGGCGGTTCTGTATCCAGTGATGTGAGATTCGGCAGCAAAGTATATAGTCCCATGATCCCGGAAGGGGAAGCAGACTATCTTCTTGCCGTTTCCGAAGACCAGATCGAAGTATGTGAAAAAATGGCAAATGCCAATACCATCATCATCAAACCTTCTGATTTTCCCGCAGAGATCGCCACATCCAAAATGCTGAATATCGCCATGTTGGGCAAACTCAATAAATATCTTAAATTTCCCCGTTCTTTGTGGGAAACTCTCATAAGAGAATCCTTCAAGGGGGAAGTGGCAGAAGCCAATATCAAAGCTTTCGCAGATGCGGAAGAAATGTAATACAGAAGATACACAAAAAGAAGGTCTGAAGATGTCAACAGTTATCAAAGGAGTTCCGGCACCCGGTTACAATCCGGTAAGTGCAAGCGATTACATCCCACTTGAAAAAATGCGGGAGATCCAGTTGGAACGATTTATTAAAGTAGTAAAAAATGCTTATGAGAACGTTCCCCTTTACCGGCAGAGACTGGACGAAGCTGATTTTGATATTCATTCCTTTAAGAGTCTGGACGATGTAAAACGTCTCCCCTTTACTGTAAAAGCAGACTTGCGTGATACATATCCCTACGGACTTTTTGCCAGACCTTTCAAAGATATCGTCCGGCTCCACGCTTCCAGCGGAACTACCGGTAAACCCATTGTGGTAGCCTATACCAAAGAAGACCTTGCCGTCTGGCAGCAGACCATGTGCAGATCTCTCGCCGCTGTGGGGATGAGCAAAGAAGATATCGTGCAGAACTCCTACGGCTACGGTCTCTTTACCGGCGGACTGGGCGCACATTACGGCGCAGAAGGTCTGGGGGCGACTGTTATCCCCACTTCCGGGGGAAATACGGCAAGACAGCTTATGCTTATGCGGGATTTCGGCGTTACCGCCATCACCTGTACGCCCAGTTACTTCATCCACCTTATAGATGAAGCAGGTAAAATGGGGATCGACCTGCGTTCTCTTCCCATCCGCCGGGGAGTATTCGGAGCAGAACCCTGGACAGAGGGGATGCGCCGTTATATCGAAGAAGCCGCAGGGATCAAAGCATTCGATATTTACGGACTTTCCGAGATCACCGGTCCGGGAGTCGGCTGTGAATGTGAATGTCAGAACGGTCTGCACATCTTTGAAGATCATTACTATCCGGAGATCATCGACCCTGAAACGCTGGAAGTTCTGCCGGACGGGGAAGAAGGGGAACTTGTCCTTACCACCCTTTCCAAAGAAGCGATCCCCATGATCCGTTACCGGACAAGAGACATTACAAGCATCATGACGGAAAAATGCCCCTGCGGAAGAACCATCCGCAAGATCGCAAGGATCGGCAGAAGAAGTGATGATATGTTCATCATCCGCGGGGTGAATGTATTCCCCTCCCAGATCGAAACAGCCATTCTCAATGCGGAAAAATGTCTTCCCAACTATCAGATCGTTCTTACAAGAACGAAAGGATTGGACAATATGGAAGTACAGATCGAACTCACACCGGAAATGTTCAGCGACAAGGTAAGTGCCATGGAAGATTTGAATATCAAATTCTCCAAAGCCATTGAAAAGATCATCAATATCCGTGCCGCCGTGCGTCTTATGCCCCCCAACTCCATTCCCAGAAGTGAGGGCAAGGCAAAACGGGTGGTGGATAAACGGGAACTTGACAAATAAGAAACCGTAAAAAAAATAAAAGGAGCAGAAAATGAAATTTATCCAGCTTTCGATTTTTATCGGTCACAACAGTCCCGGAGCATTGTTTGATGCCTGCAAGATCCTTGCAGGAGCCAATATCGATCTTTCCACCCTTACACTGGCGGATACAAAAGAATTCGGGATCCTGCGCCTTATCACAAAAGACTGGGAAAAAGCAAAAGTGCTTTTAAGTGAAGCAGGTTTCATGGTACAGACTACCGAAGTTGTAGCCCTCCTTGTTGACCATAAGCCCGGCGGCATGTGCGGGATTCTGGAAACTCTTGCAAAAAACAATATCAATGTGGAATATCTTTACGCATTTGCCACCCCCATTGCCGGCAATGCCGTAGTCGTATTCCGCTTTGACAATCCGGATGAAGCCATTGCCCGCCTTACAGATGCCGGCAACCCTGCCATCCAGTTTGTTTCCCCCGGCAAGATCTTCGGACTGGAACAGAAATAAATAAACATACAAAAAAAAGAAAGAAGAAAAAAATGGCATTTCTCGATGAAAAATACCTTCTGGGCAGCGAAACAGCTCTTGCCCTCTTTGAAACAGTAAAAAATCTCCCTGTGGTGGATGTGCATAATCACGCCAATGTGGCAGAGATCGCAGCAAACGAAAATTACAAAGATTTGTGGCAGGTATGTGCCGCAACCGACCATTATGTATGGGAAATGCTGCGTAAGCGTTCCGTTCCGGAAGAGATGATCACCGGTAAAAATGTCTCCAATAAAGAAAAATTCATGTCTCTTGCCAAAGTTTTCCCTGAATTTATCGGCAACCCTGTATATGAATGGGTACATCTTGACCTGCGCAGAGGATTGGGCATGAAAGATGCCGTTCTGGATGCGGGAAGTGCGGAAAAGATTTGGGAAGATTCTTTAAAGATCCTTGCCACAGACAATAAACGGCCCCAGGGATTGGTGAAAGAACAGAATATCGAGTTGATGTGTTCCACTGACGATCCCATTGATCTTCTGGGCGAACACAAAGAAGCCAATGCCGCATTCGGCAGAACTGTTATCCGGCCCACATGGAGACCGGATAAGGCAGTAAATATTTTTGCTTCCACATGGAATGAATATATCGGAAAGCTGGAAAAACGCTTCAATACCTCCATCAATTCTGTTGATGAGCTTGTGGAAGTTCTGAAAGCCTCCCATAAATACTTTGAAGCAAACGGAGCCGTAGCCTCCGACCACGGTATCGAATATCCCCTTTCCGGCGATGCAACAAAGGAAGAGGCGGAAAGCGCATTCAAAAAGGCAAGAAGCGGCAAAGCCCTTACCAGAGCGGAGATCGACGACTATATGTCCTATGTAACCGTAAAGATTGCCGAAATGGATGCAGAATCCGACTGGGTGTTCCAGATGCATATCGGAGCCGTGCGTGACATCAGAAGCTCCCTCTTCAATAATATCGGGCCCGATTCCGGAGGAGATGTATCCGATCACATGGTCAATATCGTTGCCCCTCTGGGCAGATTCCTCGATAAATTCGACGGCAGACTCAAAGTCGTTCTGTACTGCCTTGACCCCCATCACCAGAGCGATCTTGCCACAGTTGCCCGTGCCTTCGGTGCGAAAGTGCGTCTGGGTTCCGCCTGGTGGCTCAATGATACCCCCATCGGCATGAGAAGACAGCTGGAATATATCGGAAGCGTGGATCTTCTTTACAACTTTGCCGGTATGGTTTCCGATTCCAGAAAGATCCTTTCCTATTCTTCCCGTTTTGAAATGTTCAGAAGAATCCTTGCCGATGTTGTCGCCCAACACGTATTGCGCGGTCAGTTCCCTGCCTCTGCCGCAGAAAGACTTATGCGTCAGATGTGCTACGACGGTCCGAAAGAATTTTACGGGATCTAACAATAAAAACCATTTTCTGCGGGACAATTTTGTCAAATGACCGCAAATCAAAATAAAGGAGTGAAAAATGGAAATCATCATCAT
This sequence comes from Lentisphaeria bacterium, assembly GCA_017629515.1. GTDB lineage: Bacteria > Verrucomicrobiota > Lentisphaeria > Victivallales > UBA1829 > RGIG5327. Next base: position 4,419 of record JAGBXB010000022.1, read on the forward strand.
GAAAACAGCCGAAAAGGCTGAAAAACTGGCGGCAGCGATCATTGCTGATGCTTTGATCGAAAAGCCCAATCTCACCCTTGGTCTCGCCACCGGCGCGACTATGGAGAAACTCTATCACAAACTTGCCGACATGAACAAAAAAGGCAAACTGGATTTCTCCCTCTGCAAGACTTTCAATCTGGATGAATATGTGGGACTTCCCCCGGAAGACCGCAACTCCTACCGTTATTACATGAATTACCACCTCTTCGACCGCATCAATATTGATAAACGCAATACCCATCTGGAAAATGGCGTAGCCGAAGATCTGGAATTTGAATGTGCAGAATATGAAAGACTTATGGAAGAAGCAGGCGGCGTTGACCTTCAGCTTCTGGGGATCGGACTTTCCGGTCACATCGGATTCAATGAACCCACCTCCTCCTTCTCCTCCCGTACCAGAGCTGTGAACCTCACCCCTGTCACCATGGCACAGAACGGCCCCTATTTTGATCCCAAGAAAGGGGAAAAGATGCCCAACCGCGCTCTCACCATGGGTGTAGGAACTGTTCTTGATGCAAAACGCCTTCTCATGCTTGTTACCGGCAAGAGAAAAGCAGATATCATTGCTGCCGCTCTTGAAGGACCTATGACCAGCATGATCTCCGGTTCTGCCATCCAGCTGCATCCTGACTGCACCGTCATTGTGGATGAAGAAGCTGCTGCAAAACTTACATTGAAAGACTATTACAAGTCTGCATTCAAAAACGATCCCAAATGGGCAAAATATCAGAAAATCTGATTTCTGTCACCGTTTTTGAAATAAAAAAAAGACCTGTTGCAAACCTTTACCGGTAAGCAGCAGGTCTTTTTTTACACAATGAAGCCTTACATGGCAAAGCAGATCTTTTCCCCGTCCCAGACGAATTTTTCACCCCAGACAGGAATATAGCCGTTTCTGCCCGTACTCCGGCAGTTTTCCAAAGCAATATCCCCCTCAACAAATGACCAGCGGTAACGGTCGATCTCATGACCGAGTTCCAGCAAATGGGAAATAAAAGTAATTTGAGGGGATAATTGTTCGACAGCATCCGCCGTTTTCATTCCGCAGCGGGGATGAATGGCATAAAGGTCGATCTTTTCACTTTTCCGGTGAAGGAATTTACTGCTTGTGCAGTCTCCGCTTGTAAAAAACACAAACTTTTTCTCCCCGGAAGTACAGACAAATTCCATGGGCATAGTGAAATTTTTCAGGATGTGATTGTGATCCGCCTGGGTGCAGTAAATATCAACGCCTGGAAAAGAGTGGGTAAACTGCACATATTTGGTATAACCGGGAGCGGGGAAAAAATTACTGATCACCATTTTGCCCTTTTCCGTCATTTTACGCATGAGCGGCAGGGAATAATGGTCATTATGATTGTGGGTGACAGCAAGAAAATCAAGATATTTTTCCAGTTTCACGGCTTTCCGGTGGTGGATATCCACGCCGAAACAGGTCAGAGGAGTTTTGATGATATATCCCATATTATAAAGAAACCAGATCACAAGAGATCCCTCTTCGGGTTCTGTCAGGGGGATCTCTTCAAGGATACGGTCAAAAGCGGCATCATAAAACTGCAAAGCGGGATTAGAGAAATTCTTCCAACTTTTCTCTTCAAATTCATCAAACTCTGCTTTCGGGATACAGTCGATATACTTCTGCAGCCGGACGAAAATGTTCTTTCTTTTTTCGTAATCCTTTTCTGTCCACAGTTTCCTGAAATCAGTTTTTTCAGTTCTTGTGGAAAAGATATGGCAGAGTTCAGAAAAAGAGTGCAGAAAAAAACGCATTTTCATAGGCTTTATTCCTGTACTTTTCCTGCATTGCTTTCCGGTTCATTGTCTCTGTAATCCCGGAGATCGGGCATGGGTTTCAAGTTGAAACAGATACGGGAGATACATTCATCGAAGTTTTCCTGACCGCTTAAAATATCGATCTCCACCCGGAGGAAAAATACGGGGATATCCCGTCTGTCCAACCGGGGCATACGCACCGCATCTTTTTCTGTGGTAACGATCATTTCCGCACCGGCTTTTTTTGCATCGTTCACAAAGTCGATCATTTCCTGCTGATGGTATCTGTGATGGTCGGCAAAGTGCCGTTCCAGTACGATATTTCCGCCAAGTTCCGAAAGGAATCCATTAAAAGAAGCAGGATTGGCGATAGCAGAAATAGAGGCAACTTTCTTCCCTTTCAATTCAGCCAGTCCCAACCGTTTTTTCCGGTCAAAAACCTCTTCCAGATATTTGGGGCGGTGACAACATTCAATAATTTCCGCATGATGGTTCTGCCGCTGCAGAAAGGTCTTCAAATGACGCAGTTTCGGAGAGCCGTCGGATTTGGTAAGGAAGATATAATCTGCCCGCTGGATATTTTTGATGGGTTCCCGCAGCAGACCTCTGGGCAATACATGGTGATTGGAAAATGGGTTGGTGGAATCCACAAGCAGGATATTGATATGGGGGCGCAGTTTCAGATATTGGAAACCATCATCCAGAATAAGGGTATCGGTACCGAATTCATCAATGGCATAAAGTCCGGATTTCACCCTGTCCTTATCCACGATCACCGCCACATTTTCCAGATTGGAAGCAAGCATAAAGGGTTCGTCCCCGGCGTTTTCCGAATTGAGAAGAAGATTTTTCCCGTCAGAAACCACCCGGGGCGGCACTTCATTTTTCTTTGAGGAAAATTTTCTTGCTATTTTATCAAAAAAACTTCTGTCTTTACTGCGGTAGCCCCGGCTTAAAATGGCTACTTTTCTGCCGTGTCTGCTCAAAGTCCTTGCAAAAACCTCCACGACCGGGGTCTTGCCTGTTCCACCGCATGTCACATTGCCGATACTGACCACAAGGCATCCGATGGCGCGGAAACGGATGACTCTTCTGTCATACATCCAGAGTCTTGTCTGCACAGCTCTGCGGTAAAGGCGGGAGGCAAGGAACAACGCCCCCTTGAAGGCATTGCCTGCAAAGTCATGACGGGTCTCCTGGATGATTTCCAGAAAATACTGTTCTGCTTTTTCGCCCAATTCGCGGATATTCACGATTTTTCCGTTTCTTTCTTGCTGTAAAGGCATTTTTTCACGATTTTTTCAATATTTAAATAATATATTCCCACTTTACGCAATATTCAACTTGAAAAATGTTCTTTTTGATGCTATCTTACCAAATACGGCGAATATGAAGAACATGTGCCACACGTAAAAAGCGGCAGAAAGCGGCAGAAAGAAGAGTTTATGCAGAAAAAAACAGAAAGTATTTTCAGAACAAAATCTCTCCCTTTCTGTGTACCTGTAAAAGTTTTTTCCGCGCTTTTTCTCTCCCTTTTCCTCTTCTCTACTCTTTTTCTTTCTTCCTGCATGTCCATTGAAGCAGACGGCAGCAGACGGCTTTCGGAACTTGCCGCCCACATGATCAAACATACGGGAGGCCAGATCTCTGCCATGATGATGGTGGAACCGGTGAGAGCCTCCGATGGGCTTGCCATAAAAATTGCAGGGCGTGAAGTTGCCTTTTATAAATATGATCTTTCTCTTCCCCGAGCGAAGAAAAAGTACGAACACATCAGAGCGCACAAGTGTGTTTACATAAGCGGCGTGCGTTTTGATGCAGAGATCAATGGTCCTTTCATGATGATCGACCACACAAAAAACATGAAACGCAAAGAACTTATTGAAGCATTCCATAAGTTCAGGTAATTACGGTACTATATGGGCATTTTCTTTTTTCTGTTGTTTTCTGAAAGGAGATGCCGTAAATGAGTCTTTTCCGGGGAAGTTTCCCCATCTTATAAAGAAGAAAAAAAATAAATGTAAAGTAAAAAAAGAAAAAGTAAAAGTACAGGAGATCCGGTTTCCTTATTCCAGTTTTGGAAGCAACAGCAGAAACGGGATCAGTAAAAGTGAAAGGTAGAAAAATGGCTGTAAAGAAATGTGCCGCAAAAAAGACCGCAGTAAAGGCGGCAAGTCAGAAAAAATGCGCAAAAAAATGCAAATGTGAAGGGAAAAAGTATGTCTATCTCTTCGGCAAAGGAATGACCGAAGGAGATGCTTCCATGAAGAATCTTCTGGGGGGAAAAGGGGCAAACCTTGCTGAAATGGCAAACCTCAATATGCCCGTTCCCGCAGGATTCACCATTACAACAGAGTGCTGTGTGGATTATTTCAAAGAAGGTATGAAATATCCTGCCGCATTGAAAGAAGCCGTGAAAGAAGCCGTGAAAATGGTGGAAAAAAATATGGGGATGAAATTTGGCGATGCCTCCAATCCCCTCCTTGTTTCCTGCCGTTCCGGAGCAAGATCTTCCATGCCCGGTATGATGGAAACTGTCCTGAATGTGGGGCTTTCCTCCAAAACCATTCCCGGTCTTATCAAACGTACCGGCAATGAAAGATTCGTTTACGATGCCTACCGCCGCCTTATTATGATGTATTCCGATGTGGTGATGGAAAAAGCCGAAGGGATCGAACCGGATGCAGAAAAAGGCGGGATCCGTAAACAGCTGGATGATCAGATGGCGGCTCTCAAAGCGAAAAAGGGCTATACTTCCGATACAGATCTTACCGTTGCAGACTTGAAAAAACTCTGCACAGACTTCAAGAAAACTGTGAAAAAAGTCCTGAAAGCAGACTTCCCTGATGATGCGGAAGAACAGCTCTGGGGCGGTATCGGTGCCGTATTCAAAAGCTGGAACGGGAAAAAAGCCGTTGCCTACCGCAGGATCGAAGGGATCCCGGATGACTGGGGAACAGCGGTAAACGTACAGAGTATGGTATTCGGTAATATGGGAGAAAGTTCCGCTACCGGTGTAGCCTTCACCCGTGACCCTGCAACCGGCGACAACCGTTTCTATGGGGAATGGCTTGTCAATGCCCAGGGGGAAGATGTTGTGGCAGGTACCCGTACCCCCAATCCTCTTAATGACGATACCAAAAACGAAAAGAATAAAAACCTCAAATCCATGCAGGAACTTCTGCCGAAGATCTATAAAGAACTTTGTGCCATCCGTACCAAGCTGGAAAAACATTACCACGATATGCTGGATATTGAGTTCACCATTCAGGAAGGCAAACTGTATATGCTCCAGTGCCGCGTGGGTAAACGCACAGGTACTGCCGCATTGAATATGGCTATGGATATGCTGGAAGAAGGCATGATCGACGCCAAAACCGCTGTGTGCCGGGTGAGTACCGGTCAGCTGGATGAACTCCTCCATCCCATTCTTGACCCCAAAGCGGAAAAGAGTGCTTCCCTTGTCATTACCGGTCTTCCCGCAGGTCCCGGAGGAGCAGTGGGCAAAATCGTATTCACCTCTGAAAAGGCTGTGGCACTTGCCGCAAAAGGTGTAAAGACCATTCTGGTAAGAGAAGAAACCAATCCGGAAGACGTGGAAGGGATGCGGGCAGCCGATGGTATCCTTACAGCCAGAGGCGGTATGACAAGTCATGCTGCTCTCGTCTGCCGCGGCTGGGGCAAATGCTGTATTGTCGGAGCGGATGGTATGCAGATCGACGAAGTTGCCGGAACATTCAAAGCAGGTAAATATACCTTCAAAGAAGGCGATATCCTCTCTCTCAACGGTACAAGAGGTTATGCTTATGCCGGGGAAGTTGCCACCATGGATTCCAGTGAAAATCCCAGATTCCAGAAATTTATGCGTCTTGCAGATTCCTTCCGCCGCCTGGGTGTGCGTGCCAATGCGGATACCGCAGAGGATGCGGCTCTGGCAAAAAGTTTCGGCGCAGAAGGCATCGGTCTTTTCCGTACAGAACACATGTTCTACGGCAAAGGCGCGGCCAAACCCCTGTTCGCCTTGCGCAAAATGATTCTTTCCTCCTCTCTGGAAGAACGGGAAAAAGCCCTTAAAGATCTCTTCCCCTTTGTGAAGAACGATGTAAAGAGCACCATGAAAGCCATGAAAGGAAGTTCTGTCACCATCCGTCTCCTTGATCCCCCGCTGCATGAATTTGTACCTCACAGTGCCGATCAGCAGAAAGAACTTGCCAAAGCCATCGGCATCACTCTTGCCGACTTGCAGAAACGTTCTGAAGCTCTTAAAGAAAGCAATCCCATGATGGGACACAGGGGTGTGCGTCTGGGCATCACCTATCCGGAAGTGACAAGAATGCAGGCTTGTGCCATCTTTGAAGCAACTTGCGAACTTGCCAAAGAAGGCATCAAATGCAAACCGGAAATCATGGTTCCTGTTGTATGCGATCCCAGAGAATTGCGTAATCAGAAAGCCATCATTGCCCGGGCAGCGGAAGATGTGGCAAAGAAATTCAAAGTGAAAAAAATCGCCTATCTTCTGGGTACCATGATCGAAATCCCCCGTGCCGCCATTCTCGCCGGCGAAATGGCAAAAGAAGCGGACTTCTTCTCTTTCGGAACAAACGACCTTACCCCGATGACATTCGGGTTCAGCCGTGATGATGTGGGCGGATTCCTGGGCGATTATGTTGGCAAAAAGATCCTTGATGCCGATCCTTTCCAGACCATTGATACGGAAGGAGTGGGTTTCCTTGTGAAACACGCTCTTACCGAAGGAAGAAAGACCAATACCGGCTTGAAGATCGGTATCTGCGGTGAGCAGGGTGGAGAAGCAAAAAGCGTGGAATTCTGTCACAACACAGGACTTACCTATGTTTCCTGCAGTCCCTTCCGTGTTCCCCTTGCCCGTCTTGCAGCGGCACAGGCTGCCATTAATGAAAAGAAATAAGGAATAATGGGAAAAGGTTACTTTTCCCTCTTTTCTTTTTACAAAAAAAGCGGATCAGAATTTTGATCCGCTTTTTTATTTTCTCCGTACCCATCCGTACCCATCCGTACTTTTCCGTACTTCTCCGTACCCAACCTGCCTTACCTCCGGAAAAACTCCACAGTTCTGCGGATCGTTTCCTGTAAAGAGAGAGTTGGAGGCGTGTTCAATTCCAGATGGATGCGGGAAACATCCGGCACATATACATCAACAGGAGAGCCCGGCACATATTTTTTTTCTGTAATGATCTTTCCTGTAAAATCCCCGCAACTTTGAGCCACTTCCTCCGCCAATTCCCGGATACTTACCGCTTCATCCGATCCCACATTATAGATCCTGCCGGAAGGCACTTTTGTTTCTGCAAGAAGCAGAAGGTGCTTCACAAGATCCCCGGAATACAGGAAAGAACGAATGGCAGTACCATCTCCTTTGATAACGATATCTCTCTTATGCAGTACATCGGAAATAAAGTTCCCTATGGCAAAATGGGTATCCAGAAGCATAAACTCCCCGGCAAAGGCAAAACATCTTGCGATAACGCAAGGTATTCCGGAATCCATACACATTTCTTCGGCTTCCTTTTTTCCCAGTCCATATCCTTCACAGGGATTTAACGGCATTTCTTCACTCATGATCTCTGTAAGTCTTCTCCCGTAAACCGCTCCGGAACTTATAAAAAGGAATTTTTCCAGATGAGGATTTTTCTTTGCAAAAGCAAGGAGATTTTCTGTTCCTTTACGGATAATTTCATACGTATCTTTTTCTGTCACATCCGCTCCGAAAGAGGCGGCAGAATGGATAATAAGATCATAATCAGATTCCTTACAGGAAAAATTTCTTATATCGCAGGAAATAAAAGAAAGATTTTTATTTTTCCGTAAATGCGGCAAAGCAGAAAAGATTTTTTCCGGCTCTCTGGAAAGGAGGGTGATTTTGTTGCGTTGGGCAAGATATGGAGCATGATAAAAAATATTTTTACCGAAAAAGCCGGTACAGCCTGTCATCAGGATCTTTTTTCCCTCGATCATTTTTTCTCATTTCCAGTTGTATTTTTTTCTTTTTTCTGCAAGCATATCCACAGTAAAAGAATCAATATTATCTCTTGTATAATGGGCACTCCCGCAAATACTGCAATTTTTACAGGAGGGATTCTCCTTTTTTCTCCCCATAAGCTGCATCTTCTGGAAAGAGAAAAATTCTTCCCCCTCCCAGAGTTCCTGTAAAGTTTTTTCCTCCATATTCCCCAGATTTGTCCCGCCGATAAAATCCACACAGCAGGGGGAAACATCCCCATTGGCACGAACTGCCATTGTGGTAAAAGCCATGGGACAAACGGCTGCATTATTGGAATCCTCTGCCATCATCATTTCGGCTTTTTCCAGATCTTTACCGTAATAATCCCCGAGAAAATCCGAATTTTCCACTTTGATCCAGCCATGGGGTTTATCCAGATAGAGTTCATCTGCGGCATCTTTGAAGTATTCCATAAAAAGACGGTTTTCCTCTTCAAAGGAATCCAGCATTTTTGCACCAATAAACGGCTTGGAGGAATGGGCTTTTTTCCGTTCTTCAAGTAAAATCAAAAGATTATTGCGGATCATTTCCGGAGTAAAGGAACTTGTTGTCACCTTTTTATGGTTTTCTTTTTCTGCGCCGTAAATGGAAACCCGTAAATAATCCAGACCGGAAGAGACAAGTTTTTCCGCCTTTTCCCTTGTAAGTAAACTCACATTGGAAGTTGTTTCTATGCGTTCCGCCACATCTGCCGCCTTTGCCATACGCACCATTTCGCAGAAATCCGGATTCATGAAAGGCTCTCCATAGAGACTTAATTTCAAAACTTTGAGTTTTGGCCCCTGCCACTCTTTCAACTGGGAAAGGATTTTTTCAAATCTGCTTAACGGCATATTCATCCGGGTACGGGTAAAGTAACTTACCTCTTTCAAACGCTGAAAACATTGCAGACAACGGAAATTGCACAGAGAAGAAGGTTCAATAAGTACCGTAAAAGGCTTTTGCAGGGGAATGACCTCTTTCAAAACCTTCCGTCCGGTATTTTTTAATTCCGTATAAGGAATGATCTTCTGTAAATTTTGTTCTTCTGTTTTCATTGGATGAAATCTTCTTTTGTAAAGGCGTCTTTCCAGGAAATGGGGATCTCTTTCCCATAGAATTTGCTCATATATTTATTGATAAAGTTTCTGTCCATACCGGAAAGACAGCAGGGGTGATATTCCGCAAAATGTTTGATGCTTTTCCCCCGTTTCAGGATCGTTTCCAGACTTTCTTCAAAGATATTCCCCAATGAAATGTGGATAAATACACAGGGGAGAATATCTCCGTAAGGGGTCATGTGGATGGTGGAATCCACCGTTCCGCAGCCCCGGTCGATGCCGTAGGTGGGGAAAGTATCCAGATGCAGAGCGGGGATACTGTCATGGACTTCTTTCAAAAATTGCAGATCTTTTCCGTCACAAAGCACCTCATGTTTTCCCTCCCATGCGCCAATGGCTTTTGCCAGCATCACATCTAAAGTAAAACCGTTTTCCTGACAGAATTCCGCCATTTTCACTGTCCGGGAAGTACAGCAGTTTTCGTGGGTGACAACCGTCTGCACCACCACCGAAAGTCCGGCTTCCTGTGCGGCAAAAAAGGCTTTCATGGCTTTCTGATAGGCACCCGTATCCATTCTGTTGGCATCGTGTTTTGCTTCATCAAAATCATCCAGAGATATTTTGATCTTATCCAGCCCCATTTTTTTCAACTCTTTCGCCTTTTCCAATGTAAGGAAATGGCCATTGGAACTCATGCTCAAATGGAATTTATCCGGCTGCAAGGCTTCAAAAATTTTATCCAGCGGCGTGAAAAGAAGCGGCTCCCCGCCGGAAAGATTCAGCTGACAAAGCCCGAGGGCATCTGCCTGACTGGTAAAATTTTTCAATACTTCCGGCGTCAATTTATGTTTTTTCGGCGTAAGCCTTCTTGCGGAACAGTGCAGACACTTTAAATTGCAGACCGTAGAATAAGCTATATCCACAATAGGCGTAGGGATTCCGGCAGCATGGCGGTCGGCTATTTTCAATACCTTTTCATAAACAAAAGGTTTCTCTCTTTTCAATTTTGCTCTTTTAGCTTGTTCCATCTCTTTTTCTGTCATTTTTCCACCGCTTCCAGTCTTAAAATTCATAAATATATTCTGATATTTTTCCATCACTTTTCCGGATCCTGCTTCCGTTTTCCGGCTTGTTTTTGAAAAGTGCAACTGCCGCAGGAACAGAAAAACTTTTCATTTCCACCACTCCGCGCCTTTCCCATATTTCCTCCATCCTTTTCCGGAACTCCACCGGCGTGGAAAAATCATACTCTTTACATACCTCTTCCCCGAGGAAATCTGTATCCATCTCCCGGGAAAAACTGCTGTTTTCCCCTTCCGGCAGTTCCGGATAGATACGGGAAGAATATTTTTTCACCTTTTCCGCAACGGAAGAAAGCATGATTTTTTCCTGATCAGTCAAGTTCATATTGTTTCCTCCTGTCTTTGCCGGTAAATTCTTTCTGTTCTGATTTTTCCAGCACACAATTTTCCATAATAAGAAAATCAAGACCGGTTGTCATAAAACATATATAGGCATCTTCCGGCGTGTTGACAATAGGTTCCCCCCGTACATTGAAAGAGGTATTCACCAATACGGCACAGGAAGTCTGACGTTCAAATTCTTTAAGCAATTCATAGAAAAAGGGATTCCATTTTCCATCCACACATTGTATTCTTGCCGAATAATCCACATGGGTAACTGCCGGAATATCCGACCGGGGAACAGAAGAAACTTTCAGCATATCCTCTTCAAAGTCGGATAAACTCTTTTCCAGATCAAAAGGCAATCTTCTTTTTTCCGCCACCGGAGCAGTAAAAAGCATATAAGAATCGGCAATATCCCCATTGGTATCAAAATATTCCTGCACCTTTTCCGCAAGCACCGCCGGAGCAAAGGGACGGAAAGATTCCCGGAATTTGATCTTCATATTTACCTTGCTCTGGGCGTCTTTTCTCCGGGGATCGGCTATAATACTTCTTGCCCCCAATGCCCGGGGACCGAATTCCATACGGTTCCGGAAAAGACCTGCCGCAGCTCCCTCTGCAAGACGTTTTGCAGCATATTGCAGCAAATCTTTTTCTTCCATGACCTTATATATTGCGCCCTCTTTATCCAGATATTTCCGGATCTCCTCTGTGGTATATTCCGGCCCGAGATAAGAGCCTTTCTGGGCATCCTGTCCCTTTTTCCATACTCTTTTTTCCTGAAATTTATGGATGGAAGCATAGAGAGCAGCCCCCAAAGCTCCACCGGCGTCGCCGGAAGCAGGCTGTACCCAGATACGGTCAAAAATCCCGCTTTCCCGCAATTTTCCATTGGCAACACAATTCAATGCCACTCCTCCGGCAAGAGTGAGATTCTTTTTGCCGGTGATCTCTTTTGCTGTTTTTGCCAGTTTCAAAAGGATCTCTTCTGTGACACATTGGATGGAGGAAGCTATATCCATTTCCCTTTGCGTAAGATTACTTTCCCGTTCCCGGCACTTTCCGCCGAAAAGAGTTTCCATCTTCTCTCCGCACATTACAGTGGAATTCTGAAAAGAAAAATACTCCATATTGAGAGTAAAAGAACCATCCTCTTTTATGGAAACAAGATTTTCTCTGATCAGATCTTTATATACCGGTTTACCGTAAGGGGCAAGTCCCATAAGTTTATATTCGCCGCTATTGACCTTGAATCCGCAAAAATATGTTATTGCGCTATACAGTAAGCCTAACGAATGAGGGTAATTCATCTGCCGCAGAAGTTTTATTTTTCCATCTTTTTCCCCGCTGAAAATACAAGTTGTCGCCCATTCGCCCACCCCGTCCACAGTGAGAACAGCCGCTTCTTCAAAGGGGGAGGGATAAAAAGCGGAAGCAGCATGGGAAAAATGGTGGGGAACGGTAAGAAGTTTGCCATATCTGCCCGGTTTCTCCCCGAAAATACCTTTCAGCTGTTCATGGATCCAGAGTTTATCTCCGAAAAAACTGTGAAAGGATTTTTCCAGTAAAAGGTGATTTTCCGGAGCTTCCTCTGCCAGATTTGCACAGAAACGGTCGAGAGCCAGGAAAGGATCATCATAAAAAACGATGCAATCAAGTTCCTCTTTTCCGATCTTCCCCTCCCGTAAACAATATTCTATTGCGGAAAGGGGCAGATTACGGTCATGGCGTATTCTGCTGAACCGTTCCTCCTGGGCTGCGGCAATGATCTCCCCATTGCGGATAAGACAGGCAGCACTGTCATGATATAGCGCGGAAATACCCAGAATATTCATTTTTTCAGCTCCCTGATAACAGGATGAGAGAGAGCAAAGAATTTTTCTGCAAGGATCCTGTTCCCATTTTCGTTGTAATGTATGTAGTCAAAGTACAGCGGCAACTGATTATCCAGCCAGAGAGTGCCATCGGTAATAAAGGGATATTTTCCGATATCAGCAGTTACTTTCTCATAAAAATCATACAGGGGCAACTGCAAATCGTTTTTACCGGGAAAAATTCCGGTTGGCTGTAATACAGGGAAAAAGGCGATGGAAAATTCCCGGCACAGAGAATCCATCATCCGCATATTGCGGAAATATACTTCCGCAGGAGAAGTATGGTCTTCCGGCCCGTAAAGCACCCCTTCAAGAGCTGAATTGATTTCCAGATCACTGTTATCTGCCTGACCTTTTAATTTATCAAAAACTTTACCGGTATAAACATGATGCATAGGATGCCCTGCAACAGGAGACTGATTGCCGTCATTTACTCCGTTAAGCAACAATACGCAATCCGGTTTCATCGGGATCACATCCCGGATGAGTTTCAATAATTCCAGAGCGGAATGGTAGCCGGAAATTGCCCCATTGTAAAGGTCAACAGAGATCCCGGCATCTTCCATATACTGACGGTAAAATTCTGCCCAACAGGTAAAGCCGCCAAAAGACCAATCACTGGTAGAACCACCGAGACAAACGATTTTCAATGGATTTTTTCCGGGGGAACGGGTCACTTTGAACCCGGGCAGATCATCCATTCTGGAATATGCCAGCAGGGGATCAAGATAATTGGCAGGGGCATACAATTGTCCGAATTCAGGAATTTCAAAATTTTTCCCCTGAATAAATCCCATCCCTTCAAGCTGCTGCACGGCACTTGTGATGGAACTTTGCTGATTGATACCGGTAATCACAAGCAGATTTTCCGGATCCTCATACATCAAATCGTAGGGAGAACGAACCTCTTTGCGGCAGAATTCCGTTCCGCTTTTCAGGTTATCCACAAAATATTCCGCCTCCAAACCACGCTCCAGAGCATGATAAAAAATATACAACCCGCCATTTCCGGCACCGAAAATTACCAGTTTCTTTCCGGGATGCCGGGAAATGATTTTGTGAATTGTATTCTGCTTATCCATAGAAAAACATTTCCCTTAAATAGTTGCATAGCAAACTGTTTCATAACAGCTTCTTGTGTGATGCCGGAAATATATCTTATATTGAGGCACCAATGATTTCAAATAAAGCGGCACTTCATAAAAATGGCGCAGATCGTGATATACACAAATTGCCATTTTCGGTTTTTGAGTCCGGATGATATTTTCCGCCCCCCGCAGGGCATTCATTTCAGCCCCCTCAATATCCATTTTGATAAACGTTACAGCTTTGCCGGAAAGGATATGATCCATGCGGTCAACAATCCCTGTATTTTCTCCTTTACCAACAGCAGATGCGGACAATTCTTCACTGTATTTTATTTCCTGCAAAGAATCCCAACAGCCTTTATTTATGCAGCTTATTTTTTCTGCACCCAGTAATCCTGCAACATTTTCAACAAGTTTTTCATAATTGCTTCTGCACAATTCAAAAGCATAAATATTCTCAAAATTTCCTTTGGTATATTTCAGAAACTCCCTGACTGTATCTCCATCATACACCCCCACATCCGCAAAAGATTCACTGTTGGATAATGAAATAATATCTTCCGCAAAATATTGCTGTCCCTCATAAATGGAATCCATCAAACCCGGATCGGGATCTCCCTGAAAGATCCGTTTCATTATGGTATCAAAAACCTTTACAGATTTTGCATCAGAAAGCATATCCCTTACCAGAAGCAATTTTTCAAAAGTTTCCGGCATATTATATTCCGGCATTTTTCCGAAGCGGATGTCATAATCATAGAGACTGTAACAGGAATGAATACCTTTTTCTTTAAGTTCCCGATATATTCCGGGGAGATTCCCCGCAGTTATAAAAACAGCACTTTCTTTCGCCATCTCTAAAAGTTCAGAAGGGGAAATACACTTTACTCCATAAAAAATTTTACCCCATTTTTCCCTGTCCGCATCACAGACAAAATCCACATCCCGGTCAAAAACTTCCCGCCAAAGGTTCAAAACAGAGGGAAAAACTATGCCGCAACCATAAAATATCACATACCTGCGTTGGCAAATGATCTCCTGTATTTTACGGTGATAATCCTGCCGTTCCATAAAAAAATTTTTAAAAAACTCACTGTTATTCATATTTTTATCCTGATTGCATACAACTTCTCTCTGAAATCATTTCACTGCCGC
>JAGBXB010000023.1 GCA_017629515.1 Lentisphaeria bacterium
CCCTTCCAGTGCGCCTTTTGCAGAACTCTGCAGGGATTCCAGACTCATATTCACATTCTGCATGATGGTACGGCGGGGAACGATATTCAAAGTGGCTTTTCCCTGACGGATGGTACTGTCGATATCTTTGGCAACTCCGGATTTCTGGATCTTTTCCATGGAGAGGCGGCCGGCACGTTCCAGTTCCGCCATATCGCTGCCGCTGACACGGACACGGATCAATGCACCGCTCCCCCCGATGATCTGGGGATAGGTGAGAGTGATGATACAGTCATCTTCATCCGCAAGGAGCTGACGGACTTTTTCCAGAATATCCTCAATGGTATCTGTACGCTCATTTTTCTGGGTCAGTACACAGAAGATCTGTCCCACATACACCGCCTGGGAGATCTGACCGGCACCGCCTCCGGGAGAGTTCCCTGCATAAATGACCATACCTTTCACATCCTTCAGAGTCTTCACTTTTGCGGCAATGCCATGGATGCGTTTTTCAGTCATTTCCAGATTGTAGTTGGTGGGGAATTCCAGACGGATGGTCATTTCCCCCTGGTCGGCGGCAGGGATATTGCTCCGGCCCACGTTGGGGATCACAAAGAAATATACTGCGGCACAAAGGGCTGCTGTAAGGATCACAACGAGGATGCAATATTTTTTCGTCCACCGGATAGTACGGACAAAGAGCCGGCAGATGAAATCATAGCAGATATCCCAGGGAAGGAAAAGTTTATCAAGGAGAGTTGCCTTCTTTTCTTCCCCTGCCTTCTGCCCTTTAAGCAGCACACAGGCAAGAATGGGAGTAAGGGTGAAACTGATAAAGAGAGAAACGATCGTTGCCGCCACCATGGTTCCGGCAAAGGGAGCCATCATTCGTCCGGTCATGGTGGTCATCATGGCAACAGGCACAAACACCACAACGTTGGTCAGGGCACTTGCGGCAACAGCGACGATGACTTCCCCTGTACCGTGTTCCGCAGAATCTTTGAGTTTCTCTCCCCGTTTCAGATGTTTATGGATATTTTCAATGACCACGATGGAGTTTGTCACCAATACCCCCACAGAACAACCCAGAGAGAGGAGGGTCATGATATTGAAAGAGTAATCAAGATACTGCATGAACGCAAAGGTCACAGCAATGGAGATCGGCATGGAGATAATGACGATAAAGGTGGTACGCCAATCATGCAGGAAGAGGAAGAGGATGAGAGCGGTAAGGAGGACTCCGTAAAGAATACTTCCCCAGGCGTCATCCACAGAAGCCTGGATAAAGTGACCGGAATCTTTGAACCACACAAGACGCATCCCGCCGGGCAGTTCCCCGCTGCGGTTGATCTCATCAAATCTTTTCCGCAGGGCCTTGATCACGGCAAGAGCATTGGCTTCCCCTTTTTTCACGATATTGAATGCGGCAACCGGCTGACCGTTAAGGAACATCTTGTTGCGGATCTCCTTACTGATCATTTTCACATCACCGATATCCCGCAGATAAATACGGCGGTCATCCTTGGAATAGATCTCGATATTACGGATATCGTCAAAGTTTTTATATTCACCGTCAAAGACGATGTTCTTTTCCGAATCCCCCTGTTTGATACGGCCCACCGGGGCTTTCAAATTGTTCTTTTTGAGGGCATTGCGCACATCTTCCATGGTGAGGTTGGCAAGGGAGAGTTTTTCCCTGTCGATCATCACATGCACCTGCATTTCATCTGCACCATATACTCTCACTTCCCCCACCCCTGCCACAGAGGAGAAACGGTTGGCAAGAGAGTCATCCGCATAGTCATAAAGTTCGTCAACAGTTTTATTTTCCCCTACAAGGAACATACGCACCACAGAAGTGGCGTTGTTGTCGATCTTGCGGATGGTGGGTTCTTTGACCCCGTCCGGAAAGTCCTCACGGATACGGTTGAGGCGTTCTCTCACGTCGGTGGCGGCAACGTCAACATTGACTCCCATATTGAACTCAATACTGATATTCGCCACGTCTTCCAGACAGGTGGAACTTATGTGTTTGATCCCGTCGATGGCGGAAACCGCATCTTCAATACGCCGTGCCACTTCCACTTCGATCTCTTCCGGACTTGCCCCGTCATATTCGCACCGGATCGCCACGTAGGGAATATCCAGACTGGGCATAAGGTCAATGCTCAATTTCCGGTAGGCATTGATCCCCAGCATGATGAGGATGATGATAAACGCCACCATGGCAATAGGGCGGCGGATGGACCATGTACTTAAAAACATTCTGTCACCTGCCTTCTTATTTCACAATGGTAACTTTGGTGCCTTCTGCAAGGAACCGCTGACCGGAAACAACAACTTTTCTGCCTTTCAATACTTCCGGATTGGTGATCTGGCAGTTTTCCCCGTCAACGATGCCTTTCTTTACTTCCACCGCAGTGGAGGTGCCTTCTTTGTTTACGGTATAGACAAAGAATTTCTTTCCCTGCTGCAATACTGCTGTTTCAGGAACGCCCACGCCTTTGGCTTCTCCGAGGATGATGTCCACTTCGCAGAGCATCCCGCTTGCCAGATGGATCTCTTTGGGGAGAAGTGCTTTGATCTTGAATGTACGGGTGACAGGATCAATGGTGTGCGCAGAATAGGTGATGATGGCTGTGCCGTATTTTACGCCGTCAACCGAGATGGTCACAGGGGTTTTGCCTGCAACGATCTTATTGTGATAGGAGGCACTTAAATAGGCAATGATCTCCAGATTGGTGATATTTTCCAGTTTCAGGATATTTGTACCGCTTTTCACATACTCTTTTTCCTCCTGCAATTTGGAGGCGATAAGGCAATCAAAGGGGGCTTTGACCATGGCGTCACGCAGATTTTTTTCAGCAATGAGAAGATTGGTTTCCGCCTGAACAAGTTTTGCTTTTCTGTACTGAACGGCTACTTTTGCCTTTTCCACAAGAGCATTGGCTTCTTTCCAGTTTACGATGGCAGTTTCGTAATCGGTGGCTGCTATGGCATTGCTTTTTACGAGCCGTTCCGCCCGGTTGCGGTCGAATACGGTTTTTTCCGCTTTGGTCTGTACGATTTTCAGTTCGATTTCGGCTGTGGAAAGTTCTGTTTTTGCCACAGAAACTTCCTCTTTTTTCACTGTTACATCATTTTCCAGTGTCACTCTGTCGATACTGAAAAGCAGGTCACCTTTTTTCACCATATCGCCTTCATCCACTTTCAGGTCGTCCAGTGTGCCTTCTGTTCTTGCGGAGATCGTGGCATATTCCACAGGGAAGATCGTTCCTTTTACCGGGAGACGATCCTGAAAAGTCTGTGCTTTGAGGGCTTGAAGGATCACGCGGACAGTTTTCTCCTTTGCCGTTTTTTTCTTTTTGGCACAGGAAGAGGTGAGCATAAGTCCCGCAACAAAAAGCGGAAGAAGTGCAAAAAATGTGATTTTTACAGGGCGGATCATCTTTTTTCTCCTTTTTATTTATTCATTAATCTCATCGTATCATACTACTATTTAATGTAACACCAATATAATTTATTTGCAATATTCAAAAAAGACAATATATTAAAAAAAGATTCTTTATAAAAGAAAAGTTATCAGATTCAGGATTTTTTTCATCGAAACAGGAGGCAGATATGGTAACACTCAATCAACTGAAAAATTTTCTTTACCTTGCAGAAACATTGCATTTTGCCAGAGCTGCACAGAAACTGGGGATCACCCAGGCGGCATTGAGCCGGGATATCAAAAAACTGGAAACAGAAATATCCTGTCAGCTTTTCGACCGTTCCGATAAATGGAATATCGTCCTGACTGCTTCCGGAACAGTCTACTATGAACGGTTGAAAGATTTTCCCGGAATGTTGGAAAATGCCAGAATGGAAGCATGTAAAGCCGCCAGAGGGGAAACCGGGACTTTGCGGATCATGGTACACCCCTCCATCTATAATCAGGTGGATATGAGTCTTGTTTTCCAGCGGATGCTGACAAAGTGGCCGGATGTGAAACTCAAGATCAATGATGCCGTTTCCGATCTTGCCGCGGAAGCTCTGAATAAAGGGGAGTGTGATGTGGCGTTTTATTCCACGACCTATTTCCCAAAAAGCAATAATCCCCATTTTATCACAAAAGAAATGTTTACCACGCCCTTTGTCCTTGCCCTGCCGGTAAATCACCGTCTTGCAGGCAAGGAAAAAATATCGGTGACCGATCTATCCAACTGCCGTTTCATCATGCCGCCGGTGGAAGATGCACCCGAATTCAGAAGACATCTGGAAGGAATGTTTATCAAAGAGGGGCGTTTCACCCCCATTGTGGCACAGGAGGCAAGAGGGCCGATGGCAACTCTGAATCTTGTAGCGGCATCTCTGGGAGTGGGGATCCTTCCCGCCACATTCCGTAATGTCTTTCCGGACAGGATCGTATTACGGGAGCTGCCTTTCAAAGCCGAACGGACGGTGGTGGCAGCATGGCTGGACAATAATCCCGCACCGGCATTGCAGAATTTTCTTTCCATTCTCGGCAATATCAGAGAGACTCCCGGTTATGTAAAGAAAAAGAAGTTGAAGTGATCTTCTTTCTTTCTTTTTTCCGGATGGATGTGGAAAAATGAAGCATTTTTCTGCAGTAAATCAAACGATCAGAACGGAAATCATATTACATATATTACAACTTTTTTTACATATTTTCTATATGTTTATATTTGCATTTTCCTGATAAGGGACTAAATTACAGTTTGGGAAGGTAAGGTATTTATCAGAATCATTCAACACAGGAGAACGATATGAAAAAGAGTTTCACGCTCATCGAATTGCTTGTTGTTATTGCTATTATTGCCATTCTTGCCGGTATGCTGCTGCCCGCCCTGAACAAAGCAAGGGATACGGCAAAAAGTATAAGCTGCCAGAGCAATAAAAAACAGACAGGAGTCGTTCTGAATCTCTATGCTTCCGATTATAAAGACTGGTCAATAGGGGCGCAATATACTTATTCCAAAGCCGATCCGAATCACTCTTCCGCCTATTACCAATGGCACAGTTTTCTTGCTGATTACGGATATGTGAAAAGATATACTACCCTTGAACGCAAAGGGATACTTTCCTGTACTTCCATCAACCCTTCCCAGAGCCAGGTTGCCTGGTGCATGACTTCCATCAATGCCAATCTTGCAGGCGGGGCAGCTTATGAAGATACAAAAATAAAATATATTTCCATACACAATCCCAACGGCGGAAACGCTGCAACAGGAATTCCCTGTGCCTTTTTCAAACCTTCCAGTATGCCCACAGGTACAAGTATGATTTACTGGGCGGGAGATGCTCTCAACTTTTCCGATCAGCCGGCATTTCCCCACAGTAAACACTCCAACATGGTCTTTGTGGATGGTCACGCAGAAGGCGTGCATATCCGGTATGTGATGGCAAAAGGGACTGTTTACGTTTCAACAAGGTTGAATCCCAACGGTATCGGATTGTCCAATCCTAATTTTTTTATGGTGGATATTCAGGGGAACAAGAGGGAATATCCCTTCCGGTTGATGAAAAAAGGCCGTTACTGATAAAACTTTTCCGGTGTGTACTTAAAAAGAGTGCATACTGTAAAGAAGTTTATAATAGCCATCTTCTTTCTGCAAAAGAGCTTCATGGGAACCTTCTTCCACAAGAAGTCCGTTTTTCATGGCAAAAAGTTTTTCCGCATGTTTCACAGTGGAAAGGCGGTGGGCTATAATGAGAGTAGTTCTGTTCCTGCACAGTTTTTCCATGGATTCTCTTACAAGTTCCTCGGATTGATTATCCAATGCACTTGTGGCTTCATCAAAAATAAGTATGGGAGGATTTTTGAGAAACACCCGGGCAATGGAGATACGCTGTTTCTGACCGCCGGAAAGAAGAATGCCGTGTTCCCCCACTTTTGCATCGAATTTTTCAGGAAGAGACATAATGAAATCATAAATATTGGCGTCTTTTGCCGCCTGGATCATCTCTTCTTCCGTGGCATCCGGTTTACCGAAAAGAATGTTCTCTCTTATGGTGGTATCAAAAAGGAAAGGCGTCTGCCGTACGATACCGATATTTTTCCGCAGGTATTCCAGAGAATACTCTTTGACATTCAATCCGTCCAGCAGGATCTCTCCACTGCATACATCATAGAACCGGGGAATGAGTGCGGCAATGGTGGTTTTGCCTACTCCGGATTCCCCCACAAGGGCTGCTTCCGTTCCCGCCGGGATCCTCAATGTGATATTTTTCAGTACTTCTTCTTTTTCATTGTAAGAAAAAGAGACATTTCTGAATTCAATATCCCCCTTTACCGGTTTGTCAGAGGAGATCCCCCCTTCCTTATCCACTACAGAAGAATCCTCCTGCAGCACTTCATAAAATCTTTCGTATGCAGTCAAACCCTGATGGAACTGTTCGGAAAAGTTCAGAAGTCCGAAAACCGGCATGGTGATGTATTTGGAATACATGAAAAAGGTCATGATCTCCAATAATGAGGCTTTCCCGTAATGATTCAGAATGACCCCTACGATCACAAACAGGAGGGAATAACCGTCCATAAAAAAACGCATCCCGGAATGAAAAGAAGCCATCGTTCCGAAAAGAGCCTCCCTTATCATACGGAATGAAGCGTTCACACTTTTAAATTTACCGATCTCCTGCTTTTCCTGTGTAAAGGATTTTACCTCCCGGATCCCCTGAATGGAATTTTCCACCTGACTGTTTAAGTCTGCGATCTTTTTGCGGCTTTCCCGGAAGCCTTTGCGCATTTTGCCCTGAAAACGGGATGCCCAGAAGATGAATAACGGCATGGGGATAATGGTGACAAGAGTCAGAAAGGGATTGATGACAAACATGACCGAAAGTCCGGCAACAAACATGATCAGTGCGGCGGAAATATCCTCCGGGCCGTGATGGGCAAGTTCGGAAATCATGGAAAGATCGTTGGTGATGCGGCTCATGATATGACCGGTTTTGGTTTTGTCAAAGTAATTGAAAGAAAGTTTCTGCAAATGGGCAAAAAGGTCATCCCGCATATCCGCTTCCATCCGTACGCCTACGATATGTCCGTATTTGGTGCAGATATAGTTGCATACGGCAATAAGGCACATGAGAACAAAGATCCCGGCAATCAGAAAAAGGATCACAGAAAGAGTATTATTCTCCTGAAATGCCCTGTAAACACAAAGCGGGATAAGCATCTGCATCCCCGCTCCGGCAAGGGAACAGAAAAGAGAAAGGAAAAACAGAGGTCGCCAGGGAGTATAATAGTGTACGAAACTGCCTAAAACCTTTTTTATATACGGCAGAGTCAAAGGTTTTTTGTATTTTTCCACATCCACATCGTGAAACGGTCTCATTTTTCTCCTTTTCCCTTATTTGCCCAATAAACTTTCCAGAGCGTTTTTACTTTCTGTTTCCATGATCTGGTCAAGGATCAGTTCCAGATTCCCCTCCATGATGGAAGGCAGATCAAAGGCGGAAACATTGTAGCGGTGATCTGTCACTCTGTTCTGGGGAAAATTGTATGTGCGTATTCTTTCGCTTCTGTCCCCCGTACCGATCTGGGAGCGTTTGTTTGCCGCGTTTCTGGCGGCTTCCTCTCTTCTTGCGATTTCCAATAATTTGGATTTAAGGATACGCAACGCTATTTCCCTGTTGCGTATCTGGGAGCGTTCCTGCTGGCTTGCCACAGTTATCCCGCTGGGTTTATGTACGATCCTTACTGCGGAATCTGTACGGTTCACATTCTGTCCCCCCGGACCGGAGGAACGGAAGGTGCTTATTTCCAGATCTTCCTGTCTTACTTCAATATCATCGGTTTCCTCCGCTTCGGGAAGAACGGAAACGGTAATGGTGGAAGTGTGTGTCCTTCCGGATGTTTCTGTTACCGGAACCCGCTGGACACGGTGGACACCGCTCTCGAATTTCATAAAAGAAAATACATCTTCCCCGTCAAGAGAAAAAATAACTTCTTTTATCCCTCCCAGACCTGTTTCCGATACAGAAAGAGTTTCCTGTTTCCAGGAGTGTTTTTCTGCAAATTTCGTATAAAGATGAAACATCTGGGCGGTGAAAAGAGCGGCTTCATCCCCTCCCGCGGCAGGACGCATTTCCACGATACAGCTTCTTCCGTCATTGGGATCGGGGGGCAGTAAAAGGATACTTAATGCCTTTTCCTCTTCTGTTGCCTTTTTTTCCAGTTCCGCCAGATCGCTTTCCAACAGATTTTTAAAATCTTCATCCTGTTCTGTCTGGATAAGTTCCCTGTTTCCGGCGGCATCATCCAGAGCCTTTTTCCATGAATCAAAGAGGGAAAAGATCTGTGTAAGGTGCTGTCTTTCCCGGAAAAGAGATTTTTGCAGGGCAAGGGAGGAGTATAAAGAAGGATCTTCCAACTGTTTTTCGATCTCAACGGCGCGTTCTTTCATGCCGTCGATCTGTTTCTGGATATCTTCAGGTCTCATATTTCAGGAATATTCCGGTAAAAGAAAAAGCCCGTAACAGATGGTTTTTGTTCCATCCGACGGGCTTCTTTCGTTAAAAGAGAAATTGAACCGCTTATTTCTGAATGGCGGCTTTGTCGTAACGGCGACGGAATTTCTCAACACGGCCGGCGATGTCAACAAGTTTCTGTTTGCCGGTGAAGAACGGATGGCAGTCTGCACAGATACCCACTTTGTATTCTTTTCTTGTGGATTTGATTTCCCAGACTTTACCGCAGGCACAGGTCACTGTGGCGGGACCGTAAGAAGGATGGATGTCTTTTTTCATTTTAAAACCCTTTTGTTAATATGTTATTCCGTTATATTTTGCACTTGTGGATAAATAATATAGCACTTCTTTGCCATTTTTCAAATCCTGAAAAGAAATTTTCTTTTTCTCACGGATTTTTGAATAGAAAAAAATCTTTTTTTTATCGGTTTTTCTGATAAAATGCTTCGTATAATGCTTTCCGCATTTCTTCCAGAGGTGCTTCCCTGCCTGTCCACAGAAAAAAGGATCTTGCCCCCTGATGCAGAAGCATTCCCAGACCATTGGCATTCTTTATATGATTTTCCTCCGCATATTGCAGAAGCGGGGTCTTTTTATAAATGGTATCAAAGAAAAGAATATCTTTTGGCAGAAGAGCTGGATTTACCGGACTGGGATCATCGCTTTTCAAGCCCAGACTGGTGCATTGTACTGCAAGAGCCGATTCATTGAAAAATTCAGAAATGGCTTCTTCATCGGAAAGGGGGGCGCAGGCACATTCCACAGATGGAAATTCCCCGCGCACGGCATCGCAGAGAGTCTGGGCAGTACTCAAAGTACGGTTGAGAAGAAAAATATTTTTCACTCCGCAGGAAGCAAAATGAAAAGCAAGGGCTTTCACCACTCCCCCGCAACCGATAAAGGTGACAGAATTCTTTTTTATCTCAAAGGAGAACGATTCTTTCAATGCCGCTTCCAGCCCGTAACCATCTGTACTTGTACCATATAATCTGCCGTTACGGTTGATGACTGTATTGATGCTTCCCTGTAAAGAAGCAAGTTTTTCCGCTTCATCCAGAAAAGGTATGATGGCATTTTTATGGGGGACGGTGATATTGAATCCGGCAAGAGAACTTTTTGCTTTTTGAGCAAAACTCCCCACATTTTCCGGTGCTACTTCTATTGCAGTATATTCCCCGTCAATACCGCAGGCTTCAAAAGCGGCATTCTGCATGGCGGGGGAAAGAGAGTGCCCCACAGGATAACCTATGACGGCATAATATTTTTTTTCTTCCCTGTTCATTTTCTTGCTTTTTTACTTTCCTGCTTTGATCCTGTAGAAATGATTTACCAGCATATCTTCCGGAGTATCTGTTCCGTGCGCTCCATTACTTTCATTTACAAGGTGTCCGCCGTGGTCGGGAACGAAGAGTACGGCATGGTTGTATTTTTCCCAGCATTTATCCGCCTGTTGAGTAAAGGCGGTATAACGGTCGGCGGCTCTGTTGGCTTCTTCCTCCGCTTCTTTGGAGAAAGGTCCGGTGGCATGCATGGTATGGTCATAATCATTCATATAACAGACGATAAGATCATAGTTGGAGCGTTCCATAAGATCCATGGCGCACTTAAAAGAACCTTCATCTGTACGGAAAGAGTAATAATCCACATTCCGCTGACGGAAGATGACATCAATACTGCAATTATTATAGGCACAGATGGCAACATTTTTCCCGGCTCTGGCAAAAGCATCGAAAAGCGTATCCACGGCCAGAACTTTTTTCTCATATTTTTCGATCCCGTGGACGCAGGGGGCTGCTCCGGAAAAAATCGTTCCATAGCAGACCGGAGTCACGCTGGGCATGACGGAACAGGAAAGAAACCGGAAAGTTGAGATTTTTTCAATGCGTTCAAAGATCTCCGGGAAATTTTTCCTCTGATGTTCGCCCATGGCGTCCGCACAGAAAAGGAGGACTTTTTGCGTTTTCCCGATCCCGTTCATAAGTTTATCACCCTGATCGACTGCGGCGGCAATGGGGGTGGCCGCACACTGTTCAGGAGCTTTTACCCCGCAAAGTTCACAGACCGTTGCTGTCAGATCGGCAATGGAATAGGGTGTATCATACTTTTTTCTGAAAAAATCAAAGACCTCTTTACTTTTTGCGCTGTCAGACATTTTCCACTCCATTTTGCTTTTGTTTTCCGGTAATATACTATATCATTTCCTTATATAAATTACAAGCAGGGATTTTCTTTTGAGTACAGTATACTGATGGATGAAAATATTACTCCTGTACTCCATGTTTTTTTGTGTGGGATACAGGTTGGCAAGAGCAGTATTCCCGTTCAGGAAAGTATAAAATAATCTCAGGAATATATTGTAAGTCTTTATGAAAATATTACAAACAAATAAACTTGCTTTTTCTTTGTTGAGGATGTATGGTATATGAAGAGTAAGGAATTTCTGTAATATAAAAAGGAACAGGAGAGAATATGAAAAAGATCCGAGTGACAATCTGGAACGAGTACCGCCACGAAGTCAAAAATCCGGCAATCGCCGCCATCTATCCGGAAGGGATCCATGGAGCCATTGCAAAAGGGATCGCCGCAGAGGATCTGCAGATCCGTTGCGCCACTCTGGATGAACCTGAACACGGTCTTACCGATGAAGTGCTTGCCGATACCGATGTAATGATCTGGTGGGGGCATTGCGCTCACGGGGAAGTAAGAGATGATATCGTGGCAAAAGTCCATAAAAGAGTGTTGGAGGGAATGGGTTTGATCGTTCTTCACTCCGGTCACTTCTCCAAGATCTTCAAAGCTGTTACCGGTTGTACCTGCTCCTTGAAATGGCGGGAAGTGGGCGAATGGGAAAGACTCTGGAATATCGCCCCCACCCATCCCATTACCCAGGGCATCGGGGAATATTTTGAGATCCCCCATGAAGAAATGTACGGGGAAAGATTTGACATCCCCAAAGACAGCGAAATCCTTTTCATAAGCAACTTTGAAGGCGGCAATGTTTTCCGCAGCGGTGTGACCCTTGAACGCGGCTATGGGAAAATCTTCTACTTCCAGCCCGGTCACGAAACTTATCCCATTTATTATCAGAAAGAAATCTTGCAGATCATTTCCAATGCCATCCGCTGGGCGTCTCCCGTATTTTTCCGGGAAATGACTGCTCCCAATACTCCTGCCATTGATAAAGTTTATTCTGTTTATGAAGGCCCCAAAGCCGGGATCGTACAGAATGTGGACGGGAGCAATAAATAATAAGTATTGCAAAGCGTCCAAAAGTCAGCAGGTATTTTCTTTGCCCTGCAAGAAAGCATTTCCGGCTGTCACCGCAGAAAGTGACAGCCTTTTTCATGTAGAATGATTAATAGATATTTTTTTAACTATTTAACAAAATTTTTCTTGACTTTTTTACAATGCAGCATTATTTTATATGTGACAAAGAAAAAATATTTTCCTGTAAAAGTTATAAAAATATCAAAACGAAGGAGTCTATTATGGCAAGATTTACACTTCCCAGAGACATTTACCATGGAAAAGGCGCATTGGAAGCATTGAAAAATTTGCAGGGTAAAAAGGCAATCGTTTGCGTCGGCGGTTCCTCCATGAGAAAATTCGGTTTTCTGGATAAGGTGATCAGTTATCTTGAAAGTGCCGGAATGGAAGTAACGACCATTGAGGGCATCGAACCTGATCCCTCTGTGGAAACAGTGATGAAAGGCGCACAGAAAATGCTGGAATTCCAGCCGGACTGGATCGTTGCCATGGGCGGAGGCTCTCCCATTGATGCGGCAAAAGCCATGTGGATCAAATATGAATATCCGGAAACGACTTTTGAAGATATGTGCAAAGTTTTCGGACTTCCCAAACTGCGGAAAAAAGCCCGTTTCTGTGCCATTCCCTCCACCTCCGGAACAGCAACGGAAGTAACTGCATTTGCCGTTATCACCGACTATGCAAAAGGCATCAAGTATCCTCTTGCCGACTTTGAGATCACTCCCGATATCGCCATTGTCGATCCGGATCTTGCAGAAACTATGCCCGGAAAACTCGTCGCCCATACCGGTATGGATGCTATGACCCACGCAGTGGAAGCCTATGTTTCCACTGCCCACTCTCATTATACCGATCCCCTTGCCATCTTTGCAATAAAAATGATCCGCAAAGATCTTGAAGAAAGTTACAATGGCGATATGGAAAAACGCTCCTCCATGCACGATGCCCAGTGCCTTGCCGGAATGTCCTTTACCAACGCTCTTCTGGGGATCGTTCACTCCATGGCCCATAAGACCGGGGCGGCATTTGCCGATCTTGGCGCACACATCATTCACGGTGCTGCCAATGCCATGTATCTGCCCAAAGTAATTGCTTATAATGCGAAAAACGCTGAAGCAAGAAAAAGATATGCTGAAATTGCCGATTTTCTGAACCTGGGCGGCACAAATGATGAAGAAAAAACACTTCTTCTCATCAAAGAATTGCGGAAAATGAATGATGCCCTCCATATCCCCCAGTGTATCAAAAATTACGGTTTGGATTCTCTCCCCTGCGAACAGGGATTTATTCCGGAGGAAGTATTCAAGGCAAAATTCCATGATATTGCTGTAAATGCTGTTGCGGATGCCTGTACTCTTTCCAATCCCCGTAAACCCACTGTGGAAGAGATGGAAAAACTTCTTCTCTGCTGCTATTACGATACAGAAGTGGACTTCTGAAAATTCTGAAATTTTTCAATATAAAAATGGGGGCTGCTGCAAATTTCTGCAACAGCCCTCATTTTTTGTTTGTGTGTTGTTTTTTTGAGAAAAGATTATTTTTCCAGTTTTACAAGAGCCACAAAGGAGTTGGATTTATTTTCAAAATGAATGGTATTTCCCTGGATTTGAGCCTGCAGATCTTCTGAAAGATTATGGTTTTCATCCAACAGGAATACTTTGCATTTTCCAGCGGGAATTTCCCGGTCAAGGGTGATGGCACACTGCATATCGCCTGTGGAGAATCCGGCAATAAGAAGAGCGTGATTTTTTTCTTCATCTCTTCCGGAAAGAACCGTCATTTTTTCCGTATCGCAACTGCATACCGTACGCACAGGATACCGGACGATATCTCCATAGGCTTTCAAGCCGTGATAGGAGGGGGTAACAGAACTGCTTCCGGAAACATAACAACCCCATGCCGTTGTAGTACAGGTATAATATGCCCCGTAATCCAGCGGAGTATCCTGCCACAAACTCATTACTGCAACAAGTGCGGCGGCGGAATCCAGACCTTTCATTTCATTTTTATACATGTTTTCTTTATAAACAGTATCGTTCCGCAATCTGTGCCAGTCTCCGGGGAAATAGTGCCATTCATTCAGATGGATCTCTGTTCCGGTATAGCCCAGAAGATCCAGTTTCTCCCGTACCATTTTCGGTGTTTCCGTGATCCATTGAAAGGGATCGCGGAAATAGCAATGGTAGGAATAGAAGTCCAGGGGAAGTTTTTCTGCCGCACACTGTTCCAGAAAGACGCCGCCTCTTGCATCCGACCAGCCGCAATGGGCAGGACCGCCGAATTTCAGATGGGGAAATCTTTTTTTCAGTTCTTTGATGACTTTGGCAAAGAATGCAAAGAAACTTTCCTGATCTCCCAGCCACATGAGATTTTTTGCATTGGGATCAAGTCTGGTATTGCCGCCGCATTCCGGTTCGTTCCAGATCTCCCAGTATTCGATATTATAGTGGTAACCATCCCACAAGCCTTCCGTATAGTGACGGATGATGTTGGAAGCCACATCGATCCATTTATCCACATCGGAGGGGGGCTCGATAAAATATTTATTTACTGTATGGTCAATGGATTCCCCCAGCCGGTAAAAGACGGGTGTCTGGGCGTCCACGATACAGTTGTGCAGATAATCATCTGTATGTTTGAACCAGTAGTTGCGGCGGTCATTGGCGTCAAGATGGAAAAAGGGGAAAATATTATGGATATCCACCATGGGGCAGTTGGCATTTTCCAGAGGTGCGTCATGCAGACGGGCAAAAGCAAGATTGAGATCCTTAAAACTTTTGCGGATGTTTCTTCCAGCCATTTCACCGGCAATGGGGGGCGCAAGATTGCCGCCGTTGAGTTTCCGGATCACTCCTTTTTCTTCCAATGTTGTCCAACTTATATTTGCTGTTGCCATTTTTTACCTCTTTCTTTTTTGTATCTCTTTATTGAAATTCATATAAATCAAAGGCTGTTTTGCCGTAAATGAGGTCAAGTTCTTCGTTGGAAAAAAGTTTCCCTTCACGCAGATATTGCATGGTTTGACCGTAAAACTCTTTTCCCCGGCAGAGGATCCCGGGACAATCCGTACCCCACATCATGTGGTCTGCCCCTGCCAGATCGCACAGTTTCCGTAAAAATTCCTGTGTATCGGTATAGGGGTAGGGAGAACCGGAAAAGACGCTGGAAATATCAAAATAGGTTTTTCCATCGGCAATTTCCTTCATCATTTTCAGTCTGGTCTCATTGTATCCGTCATCACAGGGGAAGAGGGCGTGACAGAGAACAAAACGCAGCGCGGGGAATTTTTCCTTGACTCTGGCAATGGGATAAAGCTGATAGCCTTTGGAATCACGCAAACCGGTATCAATGACAATAACGATATTATTTTTTTCGGCATATTCCCACACCGGGAGGAATATATGGGAATCCAGAGAAATATCCGGATGGATGCCGGAAAGCCCCCAGCATTCGCTCAATTCAAATTTCAAAATCTTATACCCCTGAACCTCCACAAAATATTTGAAGAGATCCATGGCTTTTCTTCCGTAAGGATCAAAGATACATGCGCCCCGGAATTTTTCAGGATATTTTTTTATACATTCCGCTACATAATCATTCTGAAATCCATAGTTCTGTGCCTGCATGAGAACGGCTTTATCCACTTTATTTTCTTCCATGACCTGCAGGAGAGATGCCACTTTGAATCCGGTATCTCCATATTCCGGCGGGAAAAACTGCATTTCTATTCCGTCGGGCCAGCGGATCTTTCCTTTTCCGATGGCTCTTCCTTCCCCCCAGGGACCGTATGGACGCAGATATTCGTAAATATGGGCATGTGCGTCAATAATCATAATATTCTCCTTTTCTTACAAAAAAATGATTTTTTATACATTACTTTGAAAAAAGTTTTTTTCAAGAAAAAAATACATTCCTGATTTATAAATACAGAAAAAATATGGTTTCTGCTGTATAAAAAGGGATAATAAAGAAATATTTTTATTTTGACAGGATTTGTAATAAAGCCTTTTTGAACTATATTAATGTTTTCATTCACATAAACGGATAAGGAGAAAATATGGCAAGAGAACAACTGGGAACAAGACTGGGCTTTCTGCTGATGACTGCAGGGTGTGCCATCGGTTTGGGAAATGTATGGAGATTTCCTTATATCGCAGGAAATTACGGTGGTGCAATTTTTGTTCTCTTCTATCTTGTATTTCTTGCCATACTGGGTTTCCCCCTTATGGTGGCGGAACTTTCTGTTGGAAGGGCGGGGCAGAGCGATCTTCCCGGAGCCGTGAAAAAATTGGAAAAAGACGGCCAGAAATGGCATATCCCCGCCAATATCTTTTTTCTCGGAAATCTTCTCCTTCTCATGTTCTATACCGTTATCACAGGCTGGATGCTTGCCTATACATGGAAGTATCTTTCCGGAAACTCTTTCCTTATGGATCCATCTGTCAGGAGTGTGCATTACTTTGATCAATTCCTTGCCGGTACAGGGGAAATGACCTTTTTCACCTTTCTGGGGGTCATTTTTACTGCCGCCGTATGTATGCTGGGTGTGAAAAAAGGTGTGGAAAAATCCATGAAGATCATGCTTGGCGGGATGTTTTTATTACAGGCACTTCTCATTATCATGGTCATGCCGTTTGACGGAGCATGGGAAGGAATCAAATTCTTCCTTGCCCCCGATTGGAGCAAAGTACAGAATACAGGATTGTGGCCCACCATTCATGCCGCTATGATGCAGGCATTTTTCACTTTGAGCCTGGGAGTGGGAAGTATCGCTATTTGCGGCAGTTACATTGCCAAAGAGCGTTCCTTGCCCGGCGAAGGTGTTCTTATCATTCTTCTTGACCTTGCCGCCGCCATAGCCGCAGGGTTGATCGTATTCCCTGCCTGTTTTGCTTTTGATGTGAAAGCCGATCAGGGGCCCTCCCTTATTTTTGTGACTCTCACGGAAGTATTCAAACAGATGCCCGGAGGCAGGATTTTAGGGACACTCTTTTTCCTCTTTATGAGTGTTGCTGCTCTTTCCACTCTGATTGCCGTAGGGGAAAATATCATTGCCTATATTATGCGTACATTCTCTCTTTCCCGTATAAAATCTTCTCTGATCTTTACCGTTCTTCTTTCCATTGCCTCTCTGCCGTGTGTTTTCGGATTCAATATCTGGAAGCATATCCAACCCATGGGAAAAGGCTCCAGCATCCTGGATCTGGAAGACTTTATCGTGAGTGACAATCTTCTGCCCCTCGGCTCTATTTTCATCCTTCTTTTCTGTAATTCCAAACAGGGATGGGGGGATGAAAATTTCCTGGCGGAAGCCAATACGGGAAAAGGAATGAAGTTCCCCTCTTTTATGAGAATATATGTGAAATGGGTGCTTCCCTTTATCGTCCTTGTTTTGTGGACACACAATATATATACAAAACTCTTCTGAAAATCTATGATTCTTACAGGAGAAAAAGTCGGTCTTGTTCTGGAAGGGGGTGCCATGCGGGGACTTTTCACCGCAGGTGTGCTGGATGTCCTTATGCAGTACTCTCTTTATCCTGATGCCCTTATCGGTGTTTCGGCAGGGGCGGCTTTCGGCTGCAATCTGAAAAGCAGACAGCAGGGGAGAGTATTGCGGTATAACAAAAGATTCTGCAAAGATCCCCGTTACTGTTCCTGGCGGTCACTTCTTTTTACAGGCGATCTTTTCGGCGCAGATTTCTGTTACAGACGCCTTCCGGAGGAACTGGATATTTTCGATAAGGAAACATTTCATTCCTCCCCCTTGGATTTTTATATGGTCTGTACCGATACCCGAAGCGGAGAAGCCGTTTATAAAAAATGCAATACAGTGGATGAAAATACTTATAACTGGATGCGGGCATCCGCCTCCATGCCCATCGTCTCCCGTCCTGTATATATCGGGGGGAAAAGTTATCTTGACGGTGCCATAAGCGACGCTATCCCCCTGAAATTTTTTGAATCCATCGGCTTTCAAAAAAATATTGTGGTTCTCACCCAGGAAGCCGCATACAGAAAAAAGCCCCAGAAAGGCATGTTTCTCATCCGGAAATTTCTGCATAAATATCCTGCTGTCATCCAAAAACTCCAAACGCGCCACATTGCCTATAATGAAACTCTTTCCTATGTGGAAGAACAGGCGCAGAAAGGCAATGTTTTCCTCATCCGTCCGGATAAGGAATTGCCTGTTGACCGTATTTGCCATGATCCGGATCTTTTACAGGCTGCCTATGATGCAGGGAAAAAGAAGGCAGAAGAACTTCTGCCATTTTTGAAAGAATTCCTCCGGAAATGATTTTACCAGAGAAACTTGAAAAATGCCCCCTTGTGCATTCTTTTTTCCACCGGCAGGGGTTTGAGAGATGAGAAAACCATAAGTCCCGGAAGAAGAATGATCCCGGCAAGGATAAAGTAGATACGGTATGTTTCCACGGAAGATTGACCGAAGAATTTTTCAAGAATACTGAATATGGAACTTGTGATACACAAGGCAAAAAGACCCGATCCCATTCCGGAGGCTGTGTAAATAAGCAGGGAAACTGCTACTCTCTTGCTTTCCTGTACTGTTTGCAGAAAATAATGGGTGAGAGAGTTATGCAGGGCAAAGAAACAGAACCCGGCGATCATGAAGGGGAAAAAGAGAAAGATCCGGGAAATATTTTCGTAAAATGCCGTGAGAATGCACCAGATGGGGACAACGGTAAGAATGAGCAGGTAGGAGAGGATCGCCACTCTGCGGGGGCCAAGTTTTCTTGCCAGTTTGGATGCCGCAAAAGAACCTCCTATGGCGGAAAGCCATTGAACGACGGAAAAAACCACGGCATTGCCGTCACTTACTCCGAATCCCCGCTTTACAGTAATAAGAGAGGTGGGCGTAAGCAGGATAATGGCAAGATTGGAACAGAATACCCCGTAAACCTGTTTGCGGACTACATCCTCTTTCAGAACAGTACGCAATTCGGCAAAAAGAGGTTTTTTCGCCGATTCCCGTAAAACACTTGATTCATCTATCCCCAGAATAAACCGGGAGGAAGTCGCCCCCAGGCAGGAACCGCAAATGGCAATGGTCATCAATGCCCAGATACTGTCCGTAAGCTGACAGGTGACAGCTACGGCAACAAGGGCTATGCAGCTGGTTGCGGAACTTATACTGTTGCTTTTGGAAAGGAAAGAAGCCCTTTCCGCCGGAGCGGTTATGCCCCCCAACAGCGGTTGGGCAAGGACGACCCCGGCCGCCCGGAAGCCGTAAAAAAAGAAGCCGCCAACTAAAAGCATGATCTCTGCAAGAGTTCGGTTGATGTATAAAGAAGCCGGTACTGCCATTGCTACAAGAAATCCGGCACAGTTTCTTGCTATCCAGAAAAAACTCTGACTGCGTGCCGCTCCCACTTTGGAGGAGACGATTTTCCCCAGCGGCAGTAAAATAAATGCAAAAAAGACCATTGCGCCCAGTGCCGAAACCACCGCATTGGGGGAACCCAGTTTAATGGCGATAAGCAGGATCACTGTTTCTCCGAGACACATGTAGGCAAAACCGTTGAATACCAGAAAAAGTATATAATTGCGCTGGGAGCGTTTCTGATTTTCCACCGGTACGGGGCCATCAAAAATCATTTGACATATCCTTTCTTATCAAATACAAATTCTGCCATATAAAATAGCATTTTTTTATGCTTTTTCAATGGAGGCAATTTCAAAAGTTCTCAAAAAATCCGGGTTCTGACGGGTGTTGCAGAGAGGACTTTTTAAGACTTTTCAAACAGTTACTGTTGCAAAAAATATTTTTTCGTGTATTTTAAAAGGCATATTTTTCAATATACGCAGGAAGTAAATATGAACAGTGATATTTTTCTCAAAGTATTTTTCGCTATCGTGGAAACTTTTGCCTTTTTCGGTATCGGTGCATTTATCGTTGCAAGGAAAATGCTGGATCAGGATTCCATTAAAGGGATGAGCCGGTTCGCCATCAATGTCCTTACCCCTTTTCTGATTTTTTCCTCTGTAGCGGGCAATTTTACAAAGGAGGATCTGACAACGGCATGGATCTACCCTGTCCTGGGGTTTGCCATGATGTGTCTGCATTGCCTGTTCGGATATGTTTTTCTTATGCTGCGGCACAATACCGCCGAAAGAAAGGCAACATTTCTGCATATGGCGGTGGTGAATAATTATCTGTATCTGCCGCTTATCGTTATCGGATATCTGTGGGACAGTAAAACCATTGCCGCATTGCTTCTGTGGAGTGTGGGTTCTACTTTCGGACAATGGACGATCGGTATTGCGGTTATGGCAGGCAGTGACATGAAAAGAATGCTGCGTACGATCATTTCCCCCAACAGCCTTGCTGTGATTATTGCCGTATGGTATATTCTTCTTCCTTTCCGGCTTCCGGTAAGATGTATGGACTTTTTTGCCAAAACCGGTTCTCTTGCCATTCCCCTGTGCCTTATTTTCATCGGCGCATCCATCTATTTATCCCGTAAGAAATTATCTGCCCACGCAGGGGATGTATTGATCACAAGTCTGATACGGGTTCTTGTCATTCCCCTTCTTACATTGATCCTTCTTCAATATATCCCTCTTCCGGAAATGGCGCATAATATTGCTTCTGTCATTGCGGTAATGCCCGCTTCCGCAGGAAGTGTGCTTATTATGCGGGAATATGGTGGGGATGCGGATTTTGCAGGACAACTGATCATTGTTACAACCATCGCCTCTCTTATCACTATGCCGGTTCTTCTTGCATTCTGTCTGTAAATATTTTTCTTTGACGCTTTCTGTTGAATAAAGCGGGAAAATAACTCCTGTATGGATCAACAGAAAGGTAGAAAAATGAATTTTATTTCCACAGAAGTATTGCGTGATGCCCTGAAAAAACATCTGGAAGCATTGAAAGAGGAAGATGGAACTTCCGCAATGAAAGAAGTGCGTCAGTTGTATGGGGAAAATGCCGGTAGTGAGTTGTTTATCCATCTTCCGGACTTATGTAATTTCCCTGCCGCAGCCATAAATTTCATCCGTACAAGGCTTCCATCTATCTATGCGGGAGCAGTCCGGGAGATCGACGGGGAGATCCTTGTGATCTGCCGTACAAATGGAGTACCTTTTCTGCATACAAAAGCGGAAGAACTTTTTGAAAGAGTGCTTTCATTTCTCCATTCCCCTATTCCCGGCAAGGTTATGTTTCTTGAAGGGATTCCCCTCATCCTTACCAATAATGACACGGTTTCCGCCGGTATGGATTATGCGGTAACAAGAATTGAATTCACCCTGAAAGAATTGGCAGGCATGTAAAATACTATCAACCGGAAAAAGTATTCTTTCCGGCTGAACTCTTCTCCGGGAAAGGAAAAATTATGGAAAAAAAGGATAAGATACATACAGCAAAAGCATTTTGGTTTGTTTTCAAGATACAACTTGAAAATTTTGTAAGGAAAATGACTACATTGCAAAAGCAAATACAATTGTTGGAAAAGCTGGAAAAAAAATTCAGTGACAAAAACTGGGATAAAGCGGAAGAGCTTTATAAAACGCAATATTTCAAAGATAATTTTGTTCATAATACGGAAGCGAAAAGGCTGTTCAGTGAACATGAATTGAAACGTTTTCTGGATAATAAAAATATATTCCAGAAAAATTTGAAAAGGATGAGAACACTATGTAAACTTTTGGAAAACGTCACAGAAAAATCGAAGAAAATAAAAGCATATTATGATACGACAAAACTTGTTATTGATTTGGATAAGGCAGCCCGTAAACAGAATAATGAGTTTGCCAATGCGGATGAAGAAAAAATGATCGATTTGATGAAAGAAGCCAAAGAAAGTATGAATCAGATCGTAAATTTGGTTACAGGGTTCGGCAGTATTCCCATTCTTTCGGGTATTATCGGGCAATACGGGGAATTTTTCAAAGCCACTGATCAATTCTTCAATGTTGTTGCCGCATATTCCAGAAGGATCAACGAGGAAACAAAGAAGATACCTTATCATGGTTTGGTTAAGTTAAAAGAATACTATTTTTTGGTTGAAAAACCTGGAAACGCCTTAGAATATTTACATTTATTGGAATAATATTTTTTTCAAATTTATAAAATCTTCTTCAAGTACAACAGGGAATTTTCTGCAGGCAAGAGCAAGGGAATA
Source organism: Lentisphaeria bacterium (assembly GCA_017629515.1). GTDB lineage: Bacteria > Verrucomicrobiota > Lentisphaeria > Victivallales > UBA1829 > RGIG5327. The sequence continues at coordinate 21,873 of JAGBXB010000023.1, forward strand.
ATACTTTTTTGCTTCATCTTTTCTGCCTTGTTTCAGATGTACCAGTGCAAGGCAGAAATACCCTTTCTGACTGGTGTACTTTTTACTTGCTTTCAGGATGTATTCACATGCACTGGAAAAATTTTTACGGTTGATTTCAATTGTAGCCAAATCCAGATAAAGCACATGCTGTGCTCTGGAATCATCTGTTGAAAGCAATGCTTTCTGCTTGTATTTTATACCTTCTTCTGTTTTGTCAAGTTTCAATAAACAATCTGCTTTGTAACTGTAAACTGAAAAAAGTAAATCAATTCTTTCAAGTCTTTTTTCTCCACCGGATTCTTTTGTGAAATTTTCAAGGATATCAATTGCTTTTTTATACGCTCTGTTACGATAGAAATAACGGTAGTTATCAGTAGCAAAAGTCCATTTTACTATTAATTTTTCGTCTTCGGAAAGTTTGCTTTTTTCAATCTTTTTCAAAAGTCTTTCCATTTCCGGAAAATTAGCTTTCATTTTCTCATAATCTTTCTGTATATACCATAAAGAATTTTCCATGTTGTAAGAACAATAATATCTATGAAGTCGTTTATCACTCTTCTTTCTGCCCAAAAAACTGCGGTAATCTTTTAAAAGTTCCTGTGCCTGAATAAACTTATTCTGCTCCAAAAGAGCAAAAAACTCATCTATATAATTTGCCATAATACGATCAAACTTTTCCTCTGCCTCCTTTTTCATGGGCACATACCAGAAATAATAAGCAGTGATCCCGCCACCAACAAGCAGCAGAAAAACAATGCTTGATACAAGTATAATAATTTTCTTTTTCATAAACTTCTCCATTTTATTGTAATATATTCCGGCAAAAGAAAAATGTCAAATCCCATTCTTTCGGATATTATCGGGCAATACGGGGAATTTTTCAAAGCCACTGATCAATTCTTCAATATTGTTGCAGCATATTCCAGAAGGATCAACTAGGAAACAAAGAAGATCAAGCCGGATTTGGGGAACAATTGGAATAAATATCATCAAGCGATAAATGCTAATGATATCTCCATGAAAAAAACATTACTCTGACAGGAGTTTTCCAAATTCTTTCATAGAATTGTCACTGACAGAGGGTAGTTTTTTACATCTAACGGAGAGAGAGTAATATTTTTTTGCTTCCTCCATTTTCTTCTGCTGATAATATGCCATGGCAAAATAACAGTAACTCCTTCTGCTTTGATATATTTCATGTGCTTTTTGAGTATATTTTAATGCCACGTCCGGTTTTTCCCAATTTAAATACAATTCCGCCATTTGCAGTAATGCAATATGATACTGCCGCTTATCTTCTGAATGTATGCTTAAAGCAATCGCTTTTTCTATATACTTTTTACATTTTTCAAATTCGCCAAGTTTTAATAAACAATCTGCTTTATCTGCATAGATCGCATAAAGTATGGGTAATTCCTGTTCTTCCAGTTTTCTTTCCCCTCCGTTTGTTGTTATAAAGTTTTCTATAACAACAAACGCTTTTTTATGCTCATTATTTTTGTAGTAAAATTTTTTCAGATCTGAAATATAACTCCATTTTGCTGTCAATATTTTATCTTCGGAAAGTTTACTTTTTTCAATTTTTTTCAATAGTCTTTCCATTTCCGGAAAAATTACTTTCATTTTCTCATAATCTTTCTGCATATACCATAAAGCATTTTCCATGCTGTATGAATAATAAAACGCAAGCAGACTTGTATGACTTTCTCTTTCTTTCAGAAAGATACGGAAATTTTTTAAAAAAATATTTGCTTCATTGAATTTCCGCTGTTCCAGAAGATCGTAATAGTTGTTTATATATTCAGTTATTTCATAATTCAATAGCTTTTCTTTTCGTATTTTTTCCGGCACATACCAGAAATAATAAGCAGCGATCCCGCCGCCGACAAGCAGCAGAAAAACAATGCTTGACACAAGTATAATAATTTTCTTTTTCATAAACTTCTCCATTTTATTGTAATATATTCCGGTATCAAAAAAAGTCAATCCCTTTTTTTTCGGATATTATCGGGCAATACGGGGAATTTTTCAAAGCCACTGATCAATTCTTCAATATTGTTGCAGCATATTCCAGAAGGATCAATGAGGAAACAAAGAAGATACCTGATAATTTAATAAATTGGAAGGTTCATGATATTGCCAATGATAATGATATCTCCATGAAAAAAACATCACTCTGACAGGAGTTTTCCAAATTCTTTCATAGAATTGTCACTGACAGAGGGGAGTTTTTTGCATCTGACGGAGAGAGAGTAATATTTTTTTGCTTCCTCCATTTTCTTCTGCTGATAATATGCCATGGCAAAATAACAGTAACTCCTTCTGCTTTGATATATTTCATGTGCTTTTTGAGTATATTTTAATGCCACATCCGGCTTTTCCCAATTTAAATACAATTCCGCCATACGCAGTAATGCGATATGGTACTGTCGCAGATCATTTCCCTGTCGGGTAAAAGAAATTACTTTTTCTATATACTTTTTACATTTTTCAAATTCGCCAAGTTTTAATAAACATTTTGCCATACATACATAAATCTGATATGATATATCCTCCGTAAAGTTTTCTCTGATTTTCTCTTCCGAGCCATATTCCGCTATGAAGTTTTCAATGTGTGACAAGGCTTTCGAGAATTCCTTATTGCGATGATAAAAATCAATTTGTGACAAAACCAAAGCCAATTTGGCATTCATGATTTGCTGTTCTGTGTAATCATTTTTTTTGAATGTTTTTAAAAGCCTTTTCATCTTCCGGAGATTTTCTTCTATCTTTTGATGTTTTCCCAGAGTATGCAATACAGAATTTTCCATAAAATAAGTATTAAAAAGTAAATAGGCTCTTACTGCACCCGGTTTTTCGATCAGAAAAGAACGGTAGTTTTCCGTTACTTTCAATGCTTCATGATATTTTCGCTGAAACACAAACTTCTCATACTCTTTTGAATAATTTTCAACAATAGTATAAAAAGATGTGTTTGTTTCTTTTCCCATGGGCAGATATGAGAAATAATAAGCAGCGATCCCGCCGCCAACAAACAGCAGAAAAACAATGCTTGACACAAGTATAATAATTTTCTTTTTCATGATTTTCTCCATTTTATTGTAATATATTCCGGTATCAAAAAAAGTCAATCCCTCTTCTCCCGGATATTATCGGGCAATACGGGGAATTTTTCAAAGCCACAGATAATTTTTTCAATATTGTTGCAGCATATTCCAGAAGGATCAATGAGGAAACAAAGAAGATACCTGATAATTTAGCTGAAAAAGGGGGAAGGAGATTTTTTATTATTCAGGATCTGACCGACCCGTGTATGATAAAAACTTCACTCTGACAGAAGTTTCTTCAATTTTACCAAATCTTTTTCATCAGCCAGAGGATATCTTTTGCACTGGAGAGTAAGGGAATAATACTTTTTTGCCTCCTCTTTTCTGCCTTGTTTCAAATGAATATAGGAAAGTAATAAATATCCTTCCTGACTTTGGATGTTATTATTAGCTTTAATTACATATTTACAGGCAAGAGGATAATTGGCTTTCTGCCTGTAAAAAAGTTCCAATCTTGCCAATCTTAAATACGTGACATGTTGTACAACAGGATCATTGTCATATTGTAAAATCTTTTGCGAGTATTGTATACTTTCATCCAGTTGATTCAACGCAAATAAACACCTTGCCTTTGCTGAGTAAATTCCATAGAGTATTCGGGGATTTACTTCCCCTATCTTTTTTTCGCCGCCACATTCAGTAATAAATTCTTCAATGGTATCGAAAGCCTCCTTTAATCTTTTGCTTACATAATAATAATCAAATTTACTGTTGCAGAACGCCCATTTTGAGCCTAATAATTCTTTTTGGGAAAATCGGCCGTCATTGAGTGTAGCCAGCAATAATTTCATTTTTGGAAGATTGTCCTTTATTTTTTCATATTTCCCCTGCGCATACCACAAATGATTCTCTATATCATAGGTATGAAAAGATATAAAGTTTTTGGTTATTTGCGTATATTTTTTTGAAACAGAAATTTTACGCCATTTATTCAAAAGTATTTCAGCTTCATGAAATTTATTATACACTATAAGTTCAAAACATTCATCACTGAATTTTTCGAAAGCATAAAATATATCATCCTGTCGTTTTTTTTCCGGCACATACCAGAAATAATAAGCTGCGATCCCGCCGCCAACAAACAGCAGAAAAACAATGCTTGACACAAGTATAATAATTTTCTTTTTCATAAATTTCTCCATTGATGCTGTAATATATTCCGGTATCAAAAAAAGTCAATCCCTCTTCTTTCGGATATTATCGGGCAATACGGGGAATTTTTCAAAGCAACAGATAAATTCTTCAACAAAATCGCCGCATATTCTGAAAGGAGCCTTGAGGAAACAGAGAAGATCAAGCCGGGGTTTGGGAATCGAATGGGGACATTGCTGTATTATAGAAAATACCCTGAATTTGTGCATGAAATGTTATTGGAATAATATTTTTTTCAAATTTATAAAATCTTCTTCAAGTACAACAGGGAATTTTCTGCAGGCAAGAGCAAGGGAATAATACTTTTTTGCTTCATCTTTTCTGCCTTGTTTCA
>JAGBXB010000024.1 GCA_017629515.1 Lentisphaeria bacterium
CAAGCTGCTATTTAAGGTGATATTCAAGTCTAGAATTTTGATTAACGAGGAATAGCTTCATAAAAACCGCCTTTTCAGACCTGTCCCGCCGTAGCCTATGGCGAAGGAGGATGAAGCATTGTTCCGCTTTAACTCCACAACATGAAATATCTCCACAATGTTTCGATATGAAGCATTCGCTTCGCTCATATTATGAGAGAAATGAAAAATGTGAGTTTATCCGTTTGTAATACAACAATGTCCGTATCATATTATCATCAGCGTAATCTATCCCGAACAGAAAACAAATAGAGAACGCCAAAATCTCTGAAATAGCGTGTGTTTTGCATAGATTCTCTCAAAATTCTCTGTTTATAAAAGTCGGCGGTCTTTTATGTATATTTATTTTGTAAGTAGTTAAAGAGCAATGATTTGCAGTATAGATGTCTTTAATATCTTGCCTCACATTTTGTATGCAACTCGATATTATCCCAATGTTATTTCAGCAGAAAGTCTGCCCAGCGTTTCATATCCTTATCATCCGGGATACGGGCGTTTTCCCTTCCCGGAAGACCAAGCCTTTCCAGTTTCCCACGCCCGAAGGGATGAAATGGTTCGATATGAATAGCCGGGAAACTCTTGAGAGAATCCGCCAGATCACGGATCGCCTGCAAATCAGAGTCAGAATCGTTCCAGCCGGGAATCAGCGGACAGCGCAATTCAATGGATGCTCCCGCATCGTCAAGAAGCCGGAGATTATTTAAGATCCGGTCATTGGTCATTCCGGTAAAACGCAGATGTTTTTCCGGATCTGCAACTTTGATGTCATACAGCCAGTGATCTGTCCACGGGAACATTCTTGTCAGGATCTCCGGATTTGCCATTCCGCAAGTTTCTATTGCCGTCGTCCAGTGGCGGGCTTTTGCGCCTTTCAGGAGTGCTTCGGTAAAATCCGGCTGAAACAGCGGTTCTCCGCCGGAAAGTGTCAATCCGCCAGCCGTTCCGTAATAATCCTGATCCAGAGCAGCTGTATTCAGAATATCGTCAACTGTCCGGATCTGTCCGGACAGTTCCAGCGCACCGGAAAAACAGCCACCGGCACACTTTCCGCAGCCTGCACATGAATCACGGAGAAGACGATGGCCTTCCTGTGTGCAGATGTGAACATGCCGGGGACAGACATTCACACATTCTCCGCAAGAGATACATTTTTCCGGCGAAAAGAGAAGTTCCGGGCGGGATTGCTGGGATTCCGGATTATGACACCAGACACACCTGAGCGGACAGCCTTTCAGGAAAACGACCGTCCTGATTCCCGGGCCATCATGCAGGGAAAAACGCGCCAGATCAAAGACAAGTCCACTTTCCATCATAATGCGTCCAAGGTTGTCCGGTTGATTATCATGTCCTGCCATTCCTCTTTGAGCGAGGCAAAGCGTGCTGACCAACCGGAGATCCGAACTACGAGATTTGGAAAACGGTCGGGATTTTTTTTCGCTTCCCGGAGCATTTCCGGATCAACGGTATCAATCTGGAGATACAACCCCTTCTTTTCAATAAAAACGCGGAGCAACTGCGTCAGGCAGTCCGCTGCACCCTGTGCCTTGCGGATCCCTGCGGAAAGACGCAGATCCAGCGCGCAACCGTTCGGGGTATCGGAAAAATCCATCCGGCAATATGAATTGAGTACCGCGGTGATCGGGCTTTTATCCGTTCCCGGTGTGGGCGAAAGATTGGGAGCAAGATATTCATGGGCGTGCTTGCCGAAGGCTGTTGCCATCCGTTTTGCCGAAAAATAGATCTCGCGGCCGAATGTGCTTACTCCAACAGGGATCATAATATAATTGACCTTGCCTTTTCCGCTTGAAATTCCGGAGCAGTCATGAAGAACCTGCCGGAGAATTTCATCGACCTCCGGATTATCATTGCCGTAATACATAAGAGAATTGGCAAAACGCAGGCGCAACGCCTCTGCGTCTTTCCAGTCATTTTTCAGTATTTCAACCAATTCAGGCAGTGGGATGAGTTTTTGCTCAAAGACAATTTTCCGGATGGCATACAAACTGTTTGCCACATCCGGCAGACCTGCCATGTGAATTGACCTGAAAACATATTTTGTCCCGTGCAATTTGTAAGAACATCCGGATTGCCTGCAGGAGGGTGCCAGCAGAGAAAGAACTACCTCGCTCTCCCGGATCGGGCCGGAAGGATAATCTCCGGGATGTTTTTTCCCGGGAATACAGGCCTCTTCAATTTCTTTTCTCGTATTGTCTGCCAGAATCCGGACACCGTCAAGAAAATTCCGGTAAAGTTCCTCATAAGATCCCGGAGTCTTTTCGGCAAACAACGCATCCTGAAACGGAAGCAGATAATCTTTCGGAAAATACCCGAAATTGGTCTGTCCCGGGATAATGATCTCCCAGCAGCCGTCATTGGTGAACGTACGGGCATCGGACTCGGGAATACCCATTTCCTTCAGATTCTGCAGTATCTGCTCTTCATTGTAAACGGAAACGATCCCGCCGCCGAGCAATTGCAGTTCGGCTATCCGGTGGAGCAATTTTCCGGAGGTGCCGGAATTGAGACGGACTGTTACAGGATAATCGCTGATGTGCAGTTCTTCTACAACATCCAAAACGAGAAAAGTCACTTCATTTTCTATTTGTTTGCCCTCACGGTCAATACCTCCCAGAATGATATTCTGATAATTCTGGGCATCACCGGAGCCGGGAGTCCGTGAAGTTGTCTTACGCAATCCAAAACACCATTCTGTTCCCTTGATCCAGAAATGGGCAATCAATTCCCTTGCCTCATCCAATGTAATGATCCCTTCTTTGAGGTCGCGGGAAAGGTAGGGGCCGAGAATCTCATCGAAACGCCCCAAACCGCTCCAGTTGCCGCACAACCTCTGGAATTCAAAAAAACTCCAGAACGACTGGATCGCTTCCGCAAAAGTTTCCGGTGGATTTTCCGGCACTTTTTTCAAACGGGCAAGGACAGTTTGGAGATTGTTTTTGTATTTCGCATATTCGGGCGACTGCAACATGGCCCGATAGGCAGAGCAATATCTTTTTGTCCAAATCCGCATGGCTTCGATGACATCCAGGAGTCCTTTGAAAAAATCCCGGTGATGAGGATCTTCATCGTTTTCCATCCGTCCCCGGATCTCTGTCTCCAATCCTTTGAGTCCCTTCCGGATCGCATCGCCGAAATCAACTGTGGTATGATTGATGGAACCTACCCCCCCTTTCAGTCCCGGAATACGGTGACTGAGAGCAAGGATATTTGAAGCACTCCCCGCCAGTTGTTCCTCCGGCAGAATGTCAATGGAGGATTTTTCTGCTGTAAGGATCGTATTTTTCCCATGTTCAATTTCAGGGGGACAATCTTCCGGAAGGTTCAGATCCGTCACTGAAAAACCCATATCCATGATTCTGGATTGATATTGCCCTGTCAGATAACGGCCTGCCAGATTACGGGTCTCTTCGCAGAGGCGTTTTATGGCCTCATTTTTACACATCGGATTCAGAGTCACATTTTCCATAAGATTGCCCTCCAGTTTTCTTTGCCGGTTTTGGACAGTTTTTTCTTATTTTTTGCTTCCGGTAAGCCACGGGAGGGCTCCGGGGCCGCCGTCACCTTCACAGTACACTGTGAAAGTATGGAATGCGCCGCCTTTCAGATTGCCGCTCAGTTCCATAACTGCTGCGCCGCCATTCCCTTTTGTTTCCCCGCATTTTACTCCGTCAACATAAAGAACACATTTGCCTTTGAGTTTCGGGAAGGTGAGACGACAGGGCGGAGTAAGATCCTGAGGCAGTTTTATTCTTACACAATACCATGCTGCGCCTTTGTAGGTACGCAGAAATTTATAAAGAACAGGATCAGTTTCACTGCGGTAGGGATTGGTCCAGAAGAAATCCATACGCAGGAATTTTTCTTTCTTCCATTCCGAATGATCTTTTTTATACCATTGCTCCCTGATCCCCTGTTTTTGCGGATCGGCTTTGAAATTCCAGGCAATAGGCATTTTCACCCAGGGGAGGGGATGCTCACGCAGGAAACCTGTCACTTCCGGCAATGCGGTAACTCTGTAAGTATTTTCGGTAGATGTGATCCCGATAAGATCCAGTTCCATTTCATTGCGGTATTTTTCCCTGAAGGAAAGAAGGATCCTTGCCGCTTTATATTTTTCCTGATCCCTTTTGGTGATGGCATGGAAAGTAAGACGCATGTGTTTATTGGCAAGAACAGTTTCTTTCACAAGTGCTTTTGTTTTTTCCGGCAGATCCTTTTTCAATGCTTTCTGTAAAATGGCATCTGTAATATCAAAATCGCTTTCTTTATAATAATCTTTCAGATTCCAGAGCAACCCCCGGAGGAAATTATGAACTCTTCCTTTCTTCACGATCGTTCCATAATTGGGCATCAGGCGTTTTTCCCAGACTTCCTGCCGCCAGTAGCGGTAAAATTCCCCCATTTCAGACGCGGCATCTCCATAGAGAAGCAAAAATTCCTTTTCGATCTCCTCAAAACTTTTTTCCGGTTCAAGGAAAGTTCTTGCCAGAGTATAATCATGGAATGCCGTGACCGCCCAGGAGGGCATGATATGGTCGTAATCTGTGGCATCTGCTCCATATTTCCAGGCAGTCTGAAATGCCGTATATGCCTGTTTTTCCATTCCCAGGAAAAGGGCACTTTTCATGGTATAATAGTGTATATTCGGGCGTATGGCAAAGTTTTTCAACCCGGCTTTCTGCCAGGAGGAATATAATTTTTCCAGTTTATCCGTTTCCATCGTAACAGGAACGATCCCGGCATAAATCCTTTCATTTAATTTTGTGTACCGGGGTGCTTCACGCCCGCTTTCATAAGCGTATATGACTGCCTGAACATCTTTGGGTACCTTCTCCATTTTTTTCACTTTTTCCAATACTTTATTGGCAAGACGCACGTATCTGTCGGTCACAAAAGGCAGATAGGCAGGCAGTTTTCCTTTGGGATCATAACCATCTGTCAGAAGGCATTTTTCACAGCGGCAGAACCCCTGGGGCATATCGTTCATACATACATTGATCCTGCCGCGGCAACCCCGTCTTTTCCAATCGGCAATGATCTGATCTGCTACTTTCTCCTCCGAAGGGCAGATTTTTGTGAAACTTCTGTCTCTTTCAGAAAATTTACCGGTGTAATGTCTCTGTTCAGGCTCCCTTTTCCCGTATTTATTGATGGCAATATATTCCGGATGAGTTTTATGGAAGCGATCGTACCATTGGGTGAATGCGTGTCCGTAATTGGGGTGGGCTCCCCCCATTCTGTGACGGCTTCTCCATAAAGCTTCTTCCTCTGCCTTTCTGTCATATTCCTCTTTCGTCCGGTGCAGGGAAGAAAATTTTTCAAGAGCAGGGGGAAGAGTTTCCTGGTATCTTCCTTTGCGGAAACATTTTCTGATCTGCCGGAAAGCTAATGCCGGAACATAACGCTTTTCCCCGGTTTGCAGGATGATTTTCTCTGACGGAGTATAGACAATGCCTTTTCCCCGGGACGCACCCATTTTACGGAAAGATTTTTCTGTAAAAACCAGTAGGCAGCCCCCATTCTGCCCTCCAGAACAGTCTCCTTTTCACCGATTTTTACTGTGCAGTTTCCTCTGGCGGCCCCGGGAGAATTGTTATACACAAAGCGGAAAATGTATTTGTCTTTTTCCTGACAGGAAAGATCTTTCACTCTGACAGTATTTTTCTTCCCTGTGATCAGTTCAAAATGGTATGCAAGATCATTGGCTTCTTCAAGGTTTTCCTTTCCGGAAAGAATAAGAATATTTTCCGGTACAAGAGTGATCTGCTTTCCATAAAGAGGGAAAAGCAATGAACACATTGCAAGGAGAATAAAAAGTTTCTGCATAAAAAATCCTTTTTTCATATTTTTTTATTTATGCCTGTATCGTTTTTGCCTTTCACGGCATAGCTCTTTTAACTCAAAATTTGAATTGGGGCAGATAGCTCTTGTGGGCAGCAAGCAGTTCATCGGCAAGTTTTTCCGCCGTAAATTTATCCGCCACCATGGGGGAAACCAGCATCGCTTCCACTACTTTATTCCTGTCTCCGGTCATTGCCGCTTCCACCGTAAGTTCCTGCTCCCGCACGATCGCTTCCATAAAGGATCGGTAGGCGGCGGGGATCTCTCCGGCAAAGTGGGGGGTGATCCCTCCTTTGGAGACAGTTGCCCATGTTTCCACGCAGGCCTCATGGGGCAGATTGGTGATCTGGCCTTTATTGGGAAGAGTTGCAATGATCCTTCTTGCCTCCCCGGAACACAAGCCGACTACTGCATCCGCAAGAGTCTCTCTGGAACGCTGTTTCATTTCAGGCAGTTCCACACCGCTTTCCAGTCTTTCGGCAAGTTCTGCTCTTCTTTCCAGTTTGCGTTTGGGCCGGTTGGGGAGAACGCCCTTGCGCCGGACATTGAGTTTATCCAGATATTCCGGGGAACTGTTGAAGAAAGGGAAATTTTCACACATGTGGGGGGCACCCGCCGCCGGGAACGCACATTTTCCGTATTGGTCAAAGAGATGGAAATTGATATAATAGGGATATTTTTCCGCTCCGGTCTTGTTGGCTTCCGCTTTTTTCACCTCATCGTCCACCGTTCCGGAAAGCCGTTCTTCCTTGCAGGCATCCTCAAAGGCGACATAAGAAGAGAGAGAAAGTTTTTCCATGGGATTTTTGATCCCTTTGCAGGAAAGGTCTGTGAGAAGAGTAAAGTGATTCACTCCCATACAGGTACCGTCCACATCATTGAAATTTTCCAGACGGAAATATTTCTGCATGAATCCCAGAATAGCGATATATTCGTGGCACAATCCGCAGCATTTCACAAGTCCGGATCTGTTTACGGCTCTGGTAAGCTGGGTGAGGGGATTGGTCACATGAAGCATGGTCGCATCAGGACAAAGGCGTGCCATATCCTTTGCAATATCCAGAAAAACCGGAATATTCCGTAAAGATCTTGCGATCCCGCCGGGGCCTACTGTATCGCTTACTGTATGGTAGATACCGTATTTTTCCGGAATGGTATAATCCAGGTGCATGGCATCAAAACCGCCGGTGGAAATGGAAACGATAACAATATCTGCATTATCCAGCGCTTCCTCTCTTGTCCCGGTGCGGATCGTCCACTTGCTGTCCAGGCGTTTATTGAGTTCTTTCAGGTATTTTTCCGTAATGATCATGCTGGATGGATCAATATCTACAAGTACGATCTCCGAACCCTGTAAAGATTTTTCCATAAACATATCGGAGGAAAGGCGGGGTGTCCACAATACACTTCCTCCGCCGATAAAAGCAATTTTGTAACTCATTTTTTCCCTTTTTGATATTTTTAATACCAGCGTAAATTTTTGCTTGACGGATAACGGATGAACCGGACATTTCCTGTGATAAAGGTGATATTGGAGCCATTGCCGTGGGTCAGGGCAGGGGGATTCTGATACAAGTTGGGCCGGTTATCATTCCCATTCATCTGCTTACAGGCATACTGGGAATCCCCCATCAATACGAGAGGACCTTTTGTATTCTGCACAGGAAGGGATCTTGCAGGAAGACTGTTTCCTCTGGAAAGTCTGGTGGGGCCGTATTGCCCCGTTGCGCCGGGGTTTCTGATATCCAGTCCTATTCCATAATAATTCCAGCCGTAACCCAGCCACATGAACGCTGTTCCCCGCGGAGCATCAGGATTGCTCCTTGTTGCAGGGCATGACCAGGGGCCTTTCAGTATATTGCCTTCTCCTGTTGTATAAGGATAAAGATGCCCGAACCAGTAGCGGTAAGCATAAACTTCCGGAGCATCCGGCGGGACCTCCATATTGGAAAATGGTATATAGTCCCTGTAATCCCCGGCGTACATGGTCACTCCCACATAGATCTGTTTCTGATTGTTTATACATGCTATCCCGTATGCTTTTTTCCTTGCGTTGGCTAACGCCGGAAGCAGCATCCCGGCAAGAATGGCGATAATGGCAATAACCACCAATAATTCAATAAGTGTAAACATTTTCTGCCGTTTTTTCATCGTAACACCTCCATATTTGCTTGTTTTTTATTTTTCCTGAATTTTCTTCTGATTTATTTTCCCACAAGGAACGGCCGTCTTGCTACACCTGTTGTTCCTGTCTGGGAGATGATTATGGTTTGTTTCGGCTTGTCCCATTGGATAAGTTTTGTTACATCCAATACCATAGAGGAAGGACCGCCAACTTGTTTTCCGGCGCTTCTGCCGTTGATAAATACTTCCGTATCATTTCCTGTTTTATGCAGATAAAGAAGGATCTTTTTCCTTTCTTTCAATGCTTCCGGCGTATTTATGGAAGTCATATACCAGGCTTTCCCTTTGTAGGTATAGAGAAATTTCTTATTGGCTTCGGATGTCATATAGGGCTGTCTGCGCAAAGTCCCTGCGGGGAGGTGGGTAGGTTCCTTTGCGATCCTTTCCGGAGAATAGGCAAAATATTTTTCCTTCATCCCTTTATCATCCGGATCTGCCTTGAACTTCCAGATAAAAGGAAGCCGGATACGGGGAGAAGGATAATCTTTCAGGAATTTTGTTTCCGGATAAATATTGTATTCTCTTATTCTTCTGCCGTTGACTGTCATTTCCTGCATGGCGCATCTGGCAAGGTCTATCCCATAATTTCTGCCGTGTTTTTCCCTGTACTGCATAAGATCGCAGGCTGCCTGGATCCTTGTCTGTTCATCCGGATGGGCAACAGACTTTACAAGCATCCTTCCATCCTCAAGGACTTTCTGCAATTCTTGCAGTCTGATCCGTTCTGCTGCCGTAAGTTTTTTTGCAGCACCTTTTTTCAGAAGTTCCCCGGTGATACGGAAATCTTCATCCTTATAGAATTTTCCCATATTGGCCTGGACGACTTCCCAATAAATCACGGAAGGATTTTTAGCTACCGCTTTTTCATAATCTTTTTTCAGACGGTTTTCCCATACATTCTTTTCCCAGTAACGGAAGAATTCCTTTACCTCCTCTTTTGCTTCCCCGAATGCGGAGCAGTATTCATCTTCCCACTTTTCATAGGGAGCTGCCGGATCAAGCATAAATTTGGAAATGGCATAATCGGTAAGCCCGTGAACAGTCCAGTTTACCATAAGGTGATCGAAATCCGCCCCCATAAGGCCGTTATTATAATAATACTGTAAAGTAGCGTGCATCTCCCTTGAGAGCCCGTTAAAGAGTATTCCGGTACAGAAATAATAGGGGAAATTCACCCGGAGCATCATGTGTTTCATTCCCATTTTCCGCCAGGAATTGACCAGTTTTTCCGTATAGGCTTTTCCGATCTGGCGGGGAACCATGGTGACCACCACCTGCGGATGCAGTTTGATACGGTCGGGAGCATCAAAGGATTGATTATAGGCATACATCCCCACAAGCGTTCCCGGACGGATCGCATTCACTTTTTCCGCTGTTTTATTGGCAAGGAAAGCATAACGGTCGGTGACTTTATTTATAATGAGCATCTTTTTGGCGTCTTCCACCGTAAGCCCGTCCAGAGCCAGACATTTTTCACAGCGGCAGTATCCGTGACCGTTATCATTCTGACAGACACTTACAGCAGGAAATTTATATTTTGACCAGTTTTTGATGACCTGATCCACCACCGCAGGATTGCTTGCACAGATCTTGACCTGCATCTTCATCTTTGCCGTAAAATTCTGCTTGTCAGGAGGGCGTCTTGTAAGATTGGTTTCCGGTTCTCTTTTCCCCCATTTATTGAGAGCAAAGTACTCCGGATGGGTCTTGGAATAAAGATCCCACCATTTGGTAAAAGCGTGCCCGTAGGCAGGTGCTTTCAGGGCACTTGTTCCCAGCATCCGCATCCGGCAGAATCTCCATAAATATTCATCATCCACATATTTATTGTATTTTTCCACCACATCCTTTGACGCAGGGAAAATATGATCCATGCCTTCAAAGTACCCTTTTAATTTTGCGCCTGTATATTTGATCTTCCGGGGAGCTCCCGCCCGGTAGCCCCGCTTGGCAAGCAGAGGCGTAAAGGAAAAAATCCCTTTTTTCAGAGTAAGAATCTCTTTTTTTGCCGGACAGACGATCCCTTTGCTTCCGGGAGCGATCCAGTGGAAGGAAAGATCCTGTTCCAGAAAAGTATAAAGGGCATTGATGGAATCCATGGTGTTTACCCTGGGGGCAAACCGGGGATTACCGTAAAAATAGATCCCTTTATCGGTTATGCTCCATCTTGCTTCCCCTGTTTCAAATTTCTTTTTATCGGCAGGATCGGGAGTATTGAGCATAAAGGCAAATTTCCCGGGAATACTTTTCTGTACGATGGGTACAACCGAACCGGTAAGGAGAAAAAGATGTTCTTTAAGATCAAGAGCCGCCTTTCCTGTATCATAAGCAATTTTGCTTTTTGCCGGATCAGGGGCGATGATGATTATATCTTTTCCCTTTACCGTAATATTTTTTCCTTCCAGAAAAAACGCTGTTCCCAACAGAAAAAGAAGCAATACAAATTTGAAAGAGTTTTTCATTTTTTCTCCTTTTTTACCGGCTGACCGGATATTTTTATTTTGTCACCAGCCAGACTTTGCGCCAGATACCGCCTACACCGCTTTTATCTTCCACCTGAACAAAAATATTCTGATACTTTTTACTGTAATCTATGTTGGCGGTAATTTCAATGGTAAAAGGTGTTTTCCAGTCCCATTTATTGATGAAGGGATGGGCGCCGGCCTTTTTTCCGTTGACAAATACTGTACAGGCTTCATCCACTGCACCGAAGTGAAGGAAGACTTTTTTGCCTTTCATATTTGCCGGAACAGCAAGGCGGATGGCATACCATGCCAGTCCGTTATAGTCTTTCAGTTTGTTGTAAAGAGCCTCTGTAACCTTGCCCTTGGGGGCATTTTCCCAGAATATCCCTACAGGGATCTTTTCCCATTTTTCAAATTTTTCCGGCGGAAGTGTATAGATTTTATTCTTCATTCCGGTATTTTTTGCATCAAGGGCGAAGTGCCATTCTGCCGGAGCGGGGATGGCATCTTTATAATCTTTGAAATCGTGGACGGCTTTTATTCCGGTAATATCGCCTGCAAGGACTTCAAACCAGAAGATCTGACTCATGTCATTGCCCCTCAAATCTTTCAGATATTTTCTGCGGAAATCCAGAAGAGCTTTTGCCGCAGCAATTTTTTTATCGTCCGGAGCAGTAATGGCCTTATAGGTCACAAACGCATGATCATGGGCGGTCTGGAATTCTTTTATTCTTTTTGCAGATCGTTTGTCATTGGGAAGACTTGCCGCTTTTTTCAGATATTCACCGGCGGTGATAAAATCGCTTTCCTTATAATATTTCCCCAGATTCCAGACAAGTCCCCGCATATAATTATCCGCTTTGCCTGCTTCAAGAATGGAATTGAGGTTATCTTTGATCCTCTTTTCAAAGACCTCTTTCCGCCAGTGGCGGAAATAGTTTTTCATTTCCTCTTTTGCCGCACCGAATGCGGAACAATACTCATCTTCCAGCTGTTCAAAGGAAAGAGAGGGATCCATAAAAGAACGGGCAAGGATATAATCCATGATCCCATTGGGGAGTCTCTGAAGAGTGAGAGAATCGTAATCGGTACTTTCACAGCCGTTTTTGTAAGCGGTCTGGAAGAGATCGAACATCTGTTTTTCAAAACCGGTGGGCAATACATATACAGCCGTTACCGTATGGAAATTGGGACGCAATGCAAACATTTTTCCGCCCATTTTTCTCCAGTCGGCAAAAAGTTTTTCCATCGTGGGGAGATCCAGTTTGGTGGGAACAAGTCCGATAATGACATTGGGATCCACTTTCTGGAATCTGGGCGGGAAAAGCCCCTCATTATAACCGTACATGGCTGCCTGTGCGTCTTTTTTGTATTTCCGGGCTTCTTTCACTACTTTATTTGCCAAATAAACGTATCTGTCTGTGACCACCGGCAGACAGCGGTCGGGGAAATCCCCCACTTTATATCCGTCAAGTTTCATGCAGTTTTCACAGCGGCAGTAGCCCCAATTCATATCGTTCATACTGGTATTGACTCTGATGGGCATTCTCCGTTTTTTCCATTCGGAAATGATCCTTTCTGCAACAGCGGGATTGGAGGGACAGATCTTTACAAACTGTTTGTCCCTTGCTGTCCAGTTGACCTTTTTCCCTTTGGGGTCATTATAGGTTTCCGGTTCTCTTCTGCCATATATGTTCAGTGCAAAATATTCCGGATTTGTTTTGGAATAGAGATCCCACCATTTTGTGAAAGAGTGACCGTAACCGGGATATTTTCTGCCGTTTGCCATACGCATACGGTGTGTACGCCAGGAGGTATATTCATCGGCTTTTTTATTGTGGCTTGCCACATCAGGAGTACCGAAAAATTCCGTAAAGGGGGCAAGGTAATCCGGGTATTTATAGTTTTTGGGAAAACTTTTTACTTTTCTTATGCCGCCTCTGATATTGGCGAAATTCAGAGAGGGTTTCCAGTTTCCTTTTCCCTCTTCCAGTGTCAATGTCTTTCTTTCCTGATAGACGATCCCTTCATCTCCCGGTTCGATCCAGTATATATGCAGATTTTTCATAAGGAACTCATCCACAGCAAAAATAAGTCCTCTTTTGCCGATACGGTTGTCGCCGTAGAAATACGTACCCTCTTTTGTTACCTTCCAGCAGGCTTCTTCCCATTCAAAAGTTCTTTTTTCCTCTCCCCGGGGCAGTTTGTTGATATAGAAGGAATAAATATTTTTCTTTGCTTTTTCTGCCGGGACGATATCCACTTTTTTCCCGGTAACAAGTTCCAGATGTTTTTTCAGCTGTTGGGCAGCCGCCTTTTCATTTGGCAGGGCTTTTGCAGAAAGAACGATCTGGCTTTCCTTTACTTCAATACTCTTTTTACCGCAGAAAAGTCCGCAGCAGCCGCTTGCAGTCAGCAATACAGATACAGCAATTACTGTCAGAGCAAAACATACTTTTTTCTTCATTTTCAACTCCTTTTTTTTTGATTTTCTCTTTACAAACCTTTCATACAAATAAATTTACTTGAAAAATACGAAAAAATCTATATATTATATATGAATAATCCGGACAAAATGATGAAAGATCAGGACTCTATGGCTGAAAAACTCAATAAAAATTTTTACCACAGATATACCGAGGGAACAAAGTATATCAATGATTTCTATCTGGAAAAGGACTATCTGCCTTTTTTCAATACAAATTCCCTTCATGTTCTGGGGGTGGGAAGTGCGGAATACAAGCCGGGGTGTGTAACTTTTTTCTGTCATTCCTACTGGTCATTGCAGTTCATAGATACAGGCAATGCCTTTGTGGATAACGGGCAGCAGAAAAAACTGGTCTCTCCAGGGGATTTTGTACTTGTGCGCCCGGGGGTGAGTTATACTTATTCCGTTCCGGAGGATACTCTGCTGACCAAAAGAGGGATCCTTGTCTCCAATGGGCAGATCATGTCTCTGTTGTGCAATCAGGGCGCTCTTGCGGATAATGATTACTTTCACCTCCCCGAACCCTGGAAAGTGGATGAACTGTATAATCAGATACGGAAATGTATTTGTGAGGAGGGGGAAGTTTCCCCGGTACAGAAACTGTCCGGACTTGTTTATCTGCTTCTTCTGGAGCTTATTTCCCAGACCGGTTGTGAAGAGAGGCCTGTAAACGATTTCGATGCTCTGACAAAGAGTATCCGCAACAACCTCAAAGAAAATTATTCCCTCTCTTTTCTTGCCGAAAAAATGCATACTACCGAACGCTCTCTTGTCCGGCTGTTCCGCAAAAATCTCAAATGCTCCCCCATGGAATATGTAATAAGGATGCGTCTGGAACATGCCGCAAGGATGCTTGCTCTTGACCACAGTTCCATGAAAAATATCGCCAGTGACAGCGGATTCAATTCTTTTTCCTATTTTTCGAGACTCTTCCGCAGATATTACGGTATGCCGCCCGGAGAATACAGAAAAAAACATATTATCAATGAGGCTTTCTGCAGCAGGGCGTATGAGGAACTTTCTGCAAAGAAGTGAAATGTCCCGGCAGAAAGTGTCTGCGTTTTTTTCTCTGTAAAGGAAAGTTTTTCCTGCAAAAATAGGGCGCAGGAAAATATGCGGCTTGTAAAATACAATAGAATATGGTATAATAAAAGAACGGAATATCATTTATAAATACCGGGTGAAATTCAGATTTTCATCTTAAAAAGAAAGGATTCCTGATGGTTGGATATACACTTTCTCTTAATGGGGCATTGGGGGAAGCCGGAAAAAAAGTTTTGAATAATTACCTGAAAGAAACCTCTTTTTCCCGTCTTGTGCATATTTTTCATACAAGAGACGAAAAGGATAACGGCTGGCGGTGTGAGTTCTGGGGGAAAGTCCTGCGGGGGGCGATCCTGCTGAATTATTTCATAAAGGATGAGGAAATGGAAAAAATCATTGATGAAACCATTTCTGATATGCTTTCCGCTCAAAAGGAAGATGGAAGCATTACAAGTTATCCCGCAGATAAACAGCTGCAGGGCTGGAATTTATGGGGGATCAAGTATGTCCTTGCCGGACTTTTGCGTTATGCCGCGACCGGAAAAAAACACGATGAGATCGCCAAAGCGGCGGAGCTGCTCCTTTCCTATGTGGAAGAACTTCTGGAAAAAGATGGAAAATTTTTCCCGGATTACGGGATGCACACAGGTTTGCCCGCATCCTCCATACTGGGGCCTGTCGTCGGCGTATGGGATCTTACCGGAAATCCCCGTTGGAAAAAACTTGCGGAAAAACTCATTTTAAGTGGATGCTCCTCTGCCAATAATATCTTTGATGAAGCTGCAAAAGGAACTCTTCCCTCCTGTATGGGCAACGGCAAAGCCTATGAACTTACCAGTTGTTTCCAGGGGCTTGCAGAATATATCCTTACTGCAGAAAAACGCAATGAAGAGTATCTTAATGACCGGGATTACAAAAATATCTGTTTCAAATATTTCCGTCTTGTCTGCGATAATGAACTTATGCTCACCGGTGCTTCCGGGTTGAAAGATCCTGTCGGGGAGTTCTGGTTCGGCGGCAGATATAAGCAGCATCTTGCCGATGCCGGAAGTCTGGGGGAAACCTGTATAATGACCACCCTTCTGCATTATGCAGACAGACTCATCAGCCTTGCCGGAGGAGAATATTTTACTGCCGCGGATGCGGCGGAAAAGATCCTTTACAATTCTCTGCTTGGCGGTATGACCCCTGACGGGAGAAATTTCACGCACGCCAATCCCACCCCTCTTACCGGCGGCGGCTGGAAAAAGCCCGCCGGAGATCAAATGATGATTTGTTTCAAAGTGCCTTTTGATGGACACGATTGCTGCAGGGCGCAGGGGCC
Source organism: Lentisphaeria bacterium (assembly GCA_017629515.1). Taxonomy (GTDB): domain Bacteria; phylum Verrucomicrobiota; class Lentisphaeria; order Victivallales; family UBA1829; genus RGIG5327. The sequence goes on from JAGBXB010000024.1 coordinate 15,404, forward strand.
GGAAGGACTTGCCATGGCGTATCTTCTTGCCTTGCGTGTATTGGAAAAGGAAAACAATGTATATGGGTGTGTTGTAAATCTGTATGAAAATATGTGTGCAGAATTTCCCAATGCAGTTCTTTCCGTTTCCGGCAGTTATCCTTATGGAAACAAGGCGGAAATAAAGGTGAATAGTACCGGAGAATTTATACTTTCTCTGCGGATCCCTTACTATACAGAACGTGTGGTATTGAATGGAAAAGAGCTTCCTTTCATCAAAGGCGATTATCTGAAAATAAAACGCTCATGGAGTGAAAATGATCTTGTGGAGATCTCTTTTGATCTTTCTCTGAAAGAAGTTTCCGCTCCCGGAGATCCCTCTTATACGGCTGTAAAGAGAGGTGCACTGATCCTTGCGGAAGATTCCCGGAAAAAGGATGTGCCGGAAGCACAGATCTGTGAGGAATGGAAAGGACATTTTCTTGTGGAGTATTCCGCGGCAGGGAATATGTTTACAAGTGAAAATTCTTTACAGGTATTTTTCAAAGAATAAGGGTGAATCGTTTCATTATTCCCGGGTAATGAGCAGGAAAAAGGAATCATTTTTCCGGAGTGTTTTCTCAAAGGGGAAGGTTATTTCCATTCCCTTTGAGGCACTTTCCGCTTTCCGGTCATTGGCTTGAAATTCCGTGAGAACACCTTCCTCCGCGCCGGTAGTAGGCCCTGTAACAAGGAAAGAATCCCCTTTCTTTACATCCCCGGATGTGAGGAGGATCTGTGCGATCTTTGCTTTTGAAAAATAATTGAGGACTTTTCCGCAGAGAACTTTTTTTCTTGTGGCTTTATTTTCTCCGGATTCCGCCCATTCTCCAATTTTTTCCCCCAGATAGTACCCGCCATGCCAGAACCCGCGGTTGAAGACTTCCTGCAAACTTTTTTTCCAATTTTCTTTCTGTTCTTCTGGTGGAACAATATTTTTTTCATACAGCAGAATGGCTTCTTTATATACTTTTGTGACCTTTGCCACATAATCTGCCGAGCGTCCTCTCCCTTCGATCTTCAATACTTGCACCCCCGCATCCAGCATCCGGGGCAATATTTCAATGGTACATATATCCGACGGGGACATGACATAGTTGTTTTCTATGGCTAATTCATTCTGATTGACCGTATCCCGTACCGTATAACTTCTCCGGCAGGGCTGGTAGCAATCCCCCCGGTTGGCGGAAGAATTGAAGAGGGCAAGACTCATATAACACTTGCCGGAAACTGCCACGCACAACGCTCCGTGGACAAAGGCTTCTATTTTGATAAGTTTTCCTGCCGGTCCTGTGATATTTTCCCTGCGGATCCCCTCACAAATTGCGGCGATCTGCTGTAAATTCAACTCTCTTGCCAGAACCATCACATCTGCATACTTTGCATAGAATTTCACCGCTTCCAGATTGGTGATATTTGCCTGTACGGACAGGTGGATACTTAAATTTTCCTTTTTTGCCATTTCCAGTACTGCGGTATCGGCGGCAATGACAGCGTCTATGCCTGCTTTTTTTGCTGCTTTGCAAAGGAGGCGTGCTTCTTCAAGTTCCCCGTCAAAAAGGACGGTATTGAGGGTCATCCACGCCTTTACGCCTTTTTCATGGCATCTTTCTGCGATCTCCCGGAGATCCTCAATAGTAAAATTCACCGTCGCTCTGGAACGCATATTGAGTTTTCCCACGCCGAAATAAACGGCATCTGCCCCATTGGCAAGGGCGGCACTCAATGATTCAAAACTTCCCGCAGGAGATAATAATTCTATAGACATACACGATCCTTTTTTATTCCGGAAGATTTTATGAAACGGGTTCTTTCCCCATTGATTTTTATGATCCTATAAGTTCAAGAAACTTTTTATAACACTGTACGCTTCCACCGGGAGTATTGATTTCAAGAATTACCGGCGCATCCTGCGGGAGAAGAGCATTTTTCCTTGCAAGAAAATACCCGCTCAATGCAATGACTTTATCATAAAAACCAGTTAAAGGAAAATGGTTTTTAAAATGATTTTCCTCTATTTTTACGATCTGATGGAAGTGGAACCCCTTGAATGGAAGTCTGTCAGAGGCATAATAGTCACTCATATATTCATGGATGGAAAATGGAACGTTATTTCTTGCGTGACCTATATCGCAATGAAAACCTATATCGGCATATTTTGTTACATTTTTCAGGTGTTCTATCCAGGAAGCACACTCATTGATGGTACAACCGTAATTGCGTTGGGAATCATCCCATTTCTGATACTTTGTATGGAGATTTTCTATGGCAATAACGATATTTTTTTCCATGAGAGGAGTAAGGAGTTTTACAAAATTTTCTGTTAAAGCCTTTTTTTTGTCCGGAAACTCTGATGCCGTAACTTCCGGCACATGCAAGGTAACTCTGTCACAACCCAGAATAAGAGCATATTGCACCCCTTTTGCCAGATCGCAATCCATGCTGTTTTCATAAGGACGCAGATTGGGCAGATGCAGAGAGAGTAATCTGCCTCCTGCATTTCTCCATTTTTTCACCGCAAGAAGCAGTGTATCACTCATATTGTCCAATGCTTCATACCGCAATTCCGCAACCGGAATGGAGAGTCGGGCGGCTTCTTCCAGAGTTTCCAGAGGTTCCTGCATACAGGAGACTCCCAGATGTGCAAGAAAAATCCTTTTTTCTTCCTTTGTCCATTTCTTTGGATCCATATCATTGAGAATTTCTTCACTTCTTTTCCAGAACCCCTCTTCATCCTGTTCCATAAATACGACTGCCGGGGGATTGCCGGAGGCTTTATCCGGGTCAAGTCCCCGCATGGTATGGACTCCATCTTTGTGAACATGACCGCAGATGATCCCTGTGACCGCTTTGCGCTTTTTGGCTTCTTCCAGAATTTCCAATGCTTCATTCTCCCACATTTCCGGAGGATAATGGGAACACAGGAGAAAATGGGAATTTTCAGGAAGTGCCGCAAGAGAAGCAATATCTTCTTCCTTTACTTTTGAAGTGGAACTATCCACAAATATTACAGGAATATTTTCCGGAGCGGGAATATTCTGTGCTTGTATCGCATGGAGAGTATTGCTTCTTGTTTCTGCATTGCCCGGTGTGGAATAAAAGGGGAGGGGGCTTCTTTTCAATGCTTCCAGAAGCAGAAAAGTTTGTTGTTCCGTCCCGCTTGCAGTTAAATCGCCTGTACCGATCAGGGCGCAGGCTTTTTTCTTTTCTGCAAGAAGGAGTGCTTCCGGGAGGATTTTCTTATAAGTAAGAGATTGCCTGTTTTCTGTAAGGTGCAGATCTCCTATAACAGCGAAACGCATAGATATATATTCCTTATTTTTACTTTTGAAATTACTTTTTTTGATTTTCAAACAGAATGAAGGAAGAATCTTTTTCCAGGATCAATACAGCAAAACGGTTGTTTTTCAGGGTGGTTTTTCCCATTTCTTCTGCGGAAAGATCAAGAAAAAGCACAGAATGAAAGCCTTTCTGCTCTCTGATACATACAAGAGTGCGGGTGAAGAAATTACAGGCGATCCCCATGGGGATACTTTTTGTATCTCTTGCTGCTGCCATATTGGCTTTGATCCCGGCTTCATTCAGCCATTTATATAAAATGTATTCTCTTGTTCCAGGGAAGAGTTTTTTTGCTTCCTGATAAAGAAAAAGTGCTTTTTTATAAGGCGAAAGTTCTTTCTTCATTTCCGGCAATGGCGGAAGCAATTTATTTTTCTTTTCCATCCCGGAAAGAAGAATATTTCCCAGAAGACGCCAGGAGGGGATCGCCGAAACATAAAAGCGGAGTCGCTCATCATTTTCCCCGTCTTTTTTTGCCGGAATATCTTTAAGTATATAGGTATTTTTTCTGAATTTTCTGATCAAAGGCAATCTTCCCCCGTAAGGAGGGATCAACGCATGATAAAGTTTCTGATTTCTTGTATAGGCTATGGTAAGGCGGTTTTCCAATACTCTGTACGGGTGATCGAGAAACAATTCCAGAAAAAATTCTTCCGCTTTCTTCGGCGGAAGAAAATAAGAGGATTTAAGAATCAGGACAGAATTTGCAGGAAGAAAAAGTTTCTTCGGATCATGGGAACTTTTATACACTCCTCCGGGAAAATACTGCTCCACAAAATCTTTCTTTATTTGAGGAAAAGGATCTTCCTTATACTCTTTTTTCAGAAAAAATTCTTTACTTGCCGCTATTTTGCAGGAGTGATCCATATAGATTTCTATGGAGAGAATCTGTTTGATACAGAGAAAATCTTTTTCCGGCGCACTATCGGCTTTCTTTTGGTAATCGGCAAGGATCTGCAAAATCTTTTCTTTTCCCGGCGGGATATATTTTGTTTTGTTTTCCCGTGCCGCCATAAGAAAAAATGAAAGGAAAAACAGGAGGGAAAAACAGGAAAAAATCTTTGCTTTCAGCCTTGAAAAACCGGAGAAAAACATCATACTGCCTCCAATGAGTTTCAACGGTTTTTCATCATGGCTGTATAGGTGCCGTAATATCGTTTACTGCGGGTGGAGGTTGATGAAGCATTGCTTCTTTTGCCGGAAGTTGTGGAAGAAGAGAAGGTATTGTTTCTGTTTTTTGTATTATTCTTACTTGCTCCTCTTTCCTGCCGTTCCTTTCTCCATTGTCTTATTTTTGCTGCAAGGACCCTTTTTTCCGCAAGGCGTCTTCTGGCATCATAAGTGCCGTATTCCATATCCGGAGGGACATTCATATACTGTAAAGTTTTTCCGGCTATTCTGCTGAAATACGGACCGGTCACACTTCCTCCGTAATAGGTTTTTCCGGAAGGTTCATCGGCTGTTACCAGCAGAACAAGCCGGGGGGTATCCGCAGGGACAAAACCTACAAAGGAAGCGATATGGTGTCTGTTGGAGTATTTGCCGCCGATAACTTTCTGGGCTGTACCGGTTTTGCCAGCCACATAAAAACCCCGGATGCCTGCCTGGGAGGCTGTTCCGCCCGGTTCCGTAACAAGTTTCATCATCTCTACGATTTTTTTATGGGTGGACGGGTCTTTATATATGCTTGTGAGTTTTGCCGGTGCCGTACGGGTGATTTTTCCATCAGCAGTCACTGTCCGGTCAAGGATCCGCAATTTTACCGGATAGCCGCCATTGGCAAGCATGCAATACCCACGGACAAGCTGTAATGGCGATGCCGCCATCCCCTGTCCGATGGGAATACGGGTGAGAGATACTTTCGCCCATTTATTTACATCTCTGTATAATCCTCTGGACTCATTGGCCAGCTGCAAGCCGGAAAGAGAACCGAAACCAAAAGAACGCAGAGTCTCATCCAGTGCATTTTTTCCCATAAGAACGGCAATTTTTGCTGTTCCAATGTTACTGGATTGCTTGATGATCTCGCTGACGGTTACTTTCCCGATCTTATGGTCGTCTTTCAAAGGATGGCCGCCGTAATGCCACTTGCCGTTTTCGCAGTCAAAAATACTTTCAGGTGTGACGATATGTCTGTCCAGCGCACCGGCAACAGCAAAGGGTTTGATAATGGACCCCGGTTCAAAAACATCTTCCGCCATACGGTTGCGCCAGCTGTCACTTTTCATACTGGAACGGTCATTGGGATCAAAAGTGGGTCTCTGTGCCATGGCGTAAATATCCCCCGTGTAAGGATCTGCCATGATGGCATAGGCACTTTTCGGTTTATGTTCCTCCATAAGTTTATCCAATTCCTCTTCCAGAATGGATTGGATAGGTTCTCTTATGGTAAGGAAATGATTTGCCCCGTCCTTTTCATCCACTTCTTTTGTGACGCCGCCGGCAATGGGAAGCCCATCCCTTGTCCGGTCGTAGGTGATGGTTCCGGAGGTGGATCGGGTGTTTTTTGCAAAGGTCTTTTCCAAACCGTTTACCGGAGTGATCTTCCCCTTGTCGATGGTGGAGATCCCCAGCATATTCACAAGCATCCCTCCCTTGGGGTAGTACCGGGCATAGCCGGTACGGAAGTGGACAAAGCGCATTTTTGCTTTTTCTATATTTTTCCTGTGTTTTTCGAATTCTTCATAGGGAACTTTTGTTTTCAGGAGGAAATACTGCACAGGAATAGTTCTTTTTTTCCCGTTTACGGTTATTTCTTTTGTTTTTCTGGAAAGACCCTTGTATACCTTATGCCACGGGAGGGAAAGTTCGCCGGAAAGGAAAGTGACAGTCTTATGTAATTTTTTTTCCGGGATCGCAGAAGGATCTGCAAAAATGATCCCGTAAGGACGGTTGCCGACAAGAAGATGGCCGGAGTGATCAAAGATCTCCCCCATATTTCCTTCGGTCACTTTCGTTGTGGAATATTTTACTTTCCCCTTTTTCAGCAATTCATTATGCCGCTGTATCTGCACATGATAAAGGTGCCAGGCAAGATAGCCGAACAATCCCGTGAAAACGAGGAATGCGGCAAAGACTCTTACACTCATGCACCTGAATTGTGTCATATCGTTTTTTTATCCTGTCGTTACTGTTATATGAAGAAAAACCTTTTTTTCAGAATACAGCGGGATCTTTTCTGCTGCGGAACTCTTTTTTTGTTTCTTTCCCCGTGGATGCGTAGGAACGGTTCCTGGTTGTTGTTCCCTCATCCGCATAATCTGTACGCATTACGCCCGGCGCATAACGGGGTTCCTGTAAAAGAGCCACATGCTTCACCTGCCGGTAATCCGCTGCCCGCAAGCCGAGTTTTCTGGTTCTTTCCCGGATATAACTTTTGGCGGAGAGGGCAGCTTTCCTGTTCCGCAAGTGCATCGTTTCCTGTTTGAGACTTGTGATCTGCCGTTCTATTCTTACCGCCTCTTTATTGAGACTTTCTGTTTTTGCCTTGAATACCACTCTGGCAAAGTGTGCTCCGAAAATCAGAACGGCAATCATAATGACCTTTGCCGTAAATGCCCACATCCAGACTCTGTTTCTTCCGGAAGTACTGTATCTGCCCCCTGCGGGCATTTCTTCCATCTCTTTCATCCTTGTAAATTTATTCATGCACTGTTCTCCTGCTTTATCCGGTATTTATTGTTGTCTTTTCCTGTTCTTTGTAAAGATCATTCATTTACTGAAAAATCTGTCCTTACAGCCGCCCGCAGTTTGGCACATGCCGCTCTGGGGTTTTTTTCCAGTTCTTTTTCTCCTGCCGTAACGGGCTTTTTTGTTATATTTTCCAGTAATGGTTTCCATTTACAGATACAAACAGGAAATGACGGGGGACACTTGCATTTTACTGCCATATCCTGAAAAAAGTTTTTTACGATCCTGTCTTCAAGAGAATGGAAAGAGATCACTGCAAGACAGCCTCCGGGATTCAAAAGCTTTACAGATTCTTCCAAACCTTTTTTCAACTGGGTCAATTCGTCATTCACCTCTATACGCAATGCCTGAAAACATAATGTGGGGGAGGGGGGAGCCGCTTTTCTCACATTGTGTTTCAATACTTCCTCACAAAGTAATGCAAAATCTTTTGTAGTGGAAAACTTTTCCTTTTCCCTCTTCTGACAGATCTTTTTTGCCAGCAGGGAGGCTTCTTTGAGTTCCCCATAGTCACGGAAGATCCGGCAGAGATCTTTTTCCGGATATGTGTTGAGTACAACAGATGCCGTTTTGGCACTCTGCTGATCCATTCTCATATCCAGCGGGCCGTTGTTTCTGAACGAGAATCCCCGTTCCGGGTCATCGATCTGTGGGGAAGACACTCCAATATCCAACAGAATAAAATCAGCTTTTCCATAATCTTTCTCCTCTGTAATATTTTTCATGGAAGCATATTCGCCCTCTGCAAGAGTGACTCTTTCTGCATAGGGGGCAAGTTTTTCCTGTGATCTTTTCAATGCGTCAGGATCTCTGTCGATCCCCAGCAGAAGACTTCCGGGGATCTTTTCCAGAAGCATACTGCTGTGACCGGCGCAACCCAATGTGCCGTCAATGATTTTAAAAGGACGGTCTTTCACAGTATTTGCACAGGATACAGCAAGGGAAATGACCTCTTCCGACAGTACCGGTATGTGGGTATAGTCCATAAGTTTCTGCTGTGTCATTTTCTCTGCCTTTTACTGTTTCAAACCGGAAAAGAGGGAATCGAGTCCACTCTGTCCCTTACTGTTTATCTTGTTCAGAATGTCGAAATATTCCTCATCGGCATCCTGCATATTTTCATTTTCATACTGTTCCCATTTTTCCGGCGACCATAACTGGAAACACCAGAGGGAGCCGACAAGGACTACTTTATTGGAAAGAGAGGCATACTGCATAAGTTTTGCTCCGATCTGGATACGCCCCTGTTTATCGCATACACATTTCTGCGCCCGTGAACCTAAAAGTGCCAGTTCCCGCATCCCTTTGGCATCGGCAAGGGATAATTTCCGCGCCTGGGCAAGGATCTCCTCCTGAAAAGCCTTTTCCGGGATCGCCTGAATAAGGTGTTCCCGTGCCGGTAAAAGCACAAAACAGTCCCCCGCATCCCCTTTCCTCCATTCAGAGGGAATCGCAAAACGCCTCTGGGAATCAATGGTATGCGTGAAACTTTCTACAAAACAATATTCTCCGGATGATATTGCCATGCTGTTTCCTGTTTTTTTTACCGTTTTCTTTTTTACCCTGGGATCACCTATTTGC